>CAZLKI010000005.1:0-10999 GCA_964560035.1 uncultured Synechococcus sp. | reverse complement strand
GTTGTAATTCAACCTGCCTAAAAAATTCTATAGAAAAATTCTAGAGTTTGATTAGGGCTATAAACAGATTCCATCGGTACAAGCTATGCTAGTATATGTACCATTAAATAAAGCTTTTTACAGTTATTTAGGCTATAACTAACTATAAGAGTTGATCTATGAATAATTAATATGTTTGCATTAGTTTTGACTCTAAAAGGATAGACGTGGTGAAAAAGCTGCAACCATTTCGGATCGATCGAGGAATTTGTCAATTCGACTTCAACGATTACTACGCTGCCTTAGGTGTACCCATAACGACAGATGCTGTTACTCTGCGTAAAAGATATTTATCCATAGCCAAAATTCTTCACCCCGATATTTACGGACGCGACCCTCTAGAAAAGCATTTAGCTACCCAATATCTGGCAAAGCTTGTTAATCCCGCCTATCATGTTTTAAGTCAAGGATTAGAGAGAACGGCTTATACAGCAGTACTTAAGCTTCTTGGCAAAAGATTGATGAAAAAAGGGCAAAGAATAAACCCTCAGTCAGAAGCAGCCCGCCAGCTACTTTACTTCCCTAGCGATTTCAGCTACGAAAAAGCCATAGTTGAAGTTGCAGAATTTCAATATCAGTCATTGGAGACAATTTTGGAATATTCGGGGCAAATTAGCGAGCTTAATCTGGTCTATATCTTATATCAAGAGGGTTATAAGCATTTTTCTTCTAGTGCTCCGACCAACGTTTCCAGACCCCAAGGTGCTGGCATAAGTCAAGCCGATGTTACCCTAATCCAATCTGCGCCGCCTCCACCCCCGCCTTTATATCCCAGCTATAACAGTGGTAGCTACAAGCCTAAATCGGAGATTATTTACACTCCTCCTACTAGCGCATTTGATAAATCGACCAATAAATCAAACAAACCCGAATCAAAACCAAGTACTAGGATTCAATCAACGCAGCAACTTAGTTCAGAGCCAACTAAGCCTAAAGTTTCTATTCAGAGTTTTCTCAAACTAGCTGAGGGTTATGTTGATAAAAAGCAATGGTCAATGGCTCTCAAAGAATTGCGTAGTGCCGAGCAGGTTGATAACAGTAATAGTAAGTGTCACGCGCTATTTGGTGTAGTTTATATGAACCAAAAATTACTGGGTATGGCAAAGTCAAGCTTTCAAAAAGCCTTAAGACTAAATCCTCAAGAGCCTTTAGCCCTCAAGCATATTAACAACTTAGATGGATCGGCGCAAAAATCTGACGATCCTAAGGGCAAAGATAAAAGCAAGTCCAAGAAGGGTGGCTTTTTTGGTTGGTTAAGTGGCTCTTAGGTCTATATTTAAAGATTAGGTAAGAACTTAATCGTAGTAAATAGCAAAAAATAATGACAGCTGATAAATGGTAAATTTAACACTTCCTGCTGGAGCTAGGGATTTATTGCCCTTAGATGTAGCTCAAAAGCAATGGATTGAGACTCGTTTGCAAAGTGTATTTCAGGCTTGGGGTTATCATTGCATTATTACTCCAACCCTAGAGCATCTGGAAACTTTAACGGTCGGTGGTGCGGTTAAGCTTGAATCAGTTATTCAAGTAGATGGTAGTAACTCAGAAATATTGGGGCTAAGACCAGAGCTAACTGCTTCGATCGCCCGTGCCTATGCCTCACGAATGGGAAAAATTAGCAGCCCGCAACGACTTTATTACAACGATAATGTATTTCGCAAACTGCCTTCTAGCAATCGCCAACAGGAATATTATCAGTCGGGGGTAGAGTTATTAGGTGGTGCGGGTTTATTAGCTGACGGAGAGATTCTAGTATTATTAGCAAAATGCCTTGAAAGTATCAATCTCAATAATTGGCAAATGGTAATTGGCGACGTAGGATTAACCACAGCTTTACTGGATACATTTCCGCTAGAGTGTAGGCAAAAAATTCGATCGTGTCTTGCCGATTTGGATCGAGTATGTTTGTTAAATCTAGCAATACCAGATTACCTAAAAACACAAGCTTTAGATTTATTTGACCTGCGCGGTACACCTCAAGAAGTTTTAGAACGGATGTTATCTTTAAAATGGATCGACCACTTAGATGCTGGAATTAGCTATCTCAAATCATTGATCGAACTTTTAAAAGATACTTTTCCTGTTGCCCCAGTTTTGGACTTGAGTTTAGTGCCAATTTATGATTACTACACGGGGATTGTATTTGAGGTAGTAAGTGGTAACTATGTAATTGCCCAAGGTGGACGTTACGATCGCCTGCTCGGATTATATAATTCTCAAGGTATGAGTCATCCCAGTATTGGTTTTTGCTTAAATTTAGAGGATTTGCATAAGGTATTAGCCCCAACCTTGCCCAATCAAATTAAGGCTAGTGAATGGCTAGTGGTGGCGATCGCTCCTGATGCGATTAAAAATACTTTTACCTATGCGGCAGATTTACGGTCTAAGTATGGAGTTGCCGTAGAAATTGAGCTAGAGTTTCGCGATCGCTCTGAGGTAATGGCATATGGGCGATCGCGTGGAATCAAACAAGTGGCATGGATTAGTGAGTCTGGGATTTTAGGCTCAGAAAATTTATGATCCCTAATATAATTCTCCCCGGTTATTTAGCAGGCTCTATGGATTATAAGGGTTTGCAAAAGTCCTTAGAAAATTTTGGCTCAAAGGCAATTACCGTACCTTTAAAATGGTGGGAATGGTTACCAACTGTCGGGGGAAGATCGATCGCTCCGATTTTACTTAAGCTAGACCAAACAGTTAAAGAAGTTTGTAGAGAGTTTAATGTAGATCGAGTTAATCTGATCGCTCATTCAGCAGGGGGATGGGTGGCAAGAATTTATCTGGGCGAGATTCCCTACTACAGTAAAGTCTGGGGTGCAAATCCTCAAGTTGCCCGTTTAATTACTTTGGGGACTCCACATCGCAGTAAAGAGCCTTGGGCTGCTCCTAATTTGGATTTTGTTAATAATAATTATCCCGATGCTTTTCATCAAAACGTGGAACATATTTGTGTGGCAGGAAAAGCCGTATTTGGGGAGAGAAAATTAGGGTCGTGGTTAGCATATAGCAGCTATGAGTTAACCTGTGGCGTTGGTAATACTTGGGGAGACGGCATTATTCCGATTGAATCCGCACATCTAGTACGGGCTGAAAATTTAATTTTAGAAGGTGCAAATCATTCGCCTAAATCGGGCTTGTGGTATGGCTCTCCCGAACTTTTGCCAGATTGGGCTAAATATCTTAAATCTTCATAATTCAAGTAATTAATTCTAAAAAAAAGGGGCAATAACGCCCCACTAAAATATTTGCAAATTAATTAGATAAATTACCTAGAAATCTACTGAGAAAGCTTGATATTAGAAAATCTGATTTCATAGGTTTTTTGGGTGCCTTGTTCGTTGATATGCACGATTTGGCTGGTCATAAGATAGTAGTTGCCAAATTTTTCATAGTTATCTTCAAATTTTGCTTGACGAGTAACTTCATCGGTCTGGGGATTACGGAATACAGCACTGTAAGCACTAGAAATATAGCCTTCACCAGTGTCAAGATGGGCTTGATGATTGATTACAAATCCAATCCGTCCCATCACCCGACTTACTAAAGAAATTTGTTTATCTTTAACTTTGTAGTTGGAACCCATCGAATCACCCGACACCAAAATCTCTACCGCTCCAGAGGTATCGCGATCGCCCATTGTAAAACTAGATTTGCCGTGGGCATCTTCAAAGGATTTACGTTTGCGGTGGGTTACCACATCTTTTAGTTGATTGGTCAGCCATTCTTGTTCTTCGTCAACAGTGATGGTTTTTTCTTCGCCATTTGGAGTACGACTGGTGCGGGTAACGAGCTTTTGGTCATCCATAATTACTTCTACGGAGAGGTCTTTACCAATAGTCGCTTTTCCCGTCCGAGTGTTACTATCGATCGCAACAGAGACATCTGCGCTTAATCCGGGAAAGTCTGAGTCCCAAGTATAACGATTTTCGTAAGCAGCCTGAAACAGTTCGCGGGCAGAGCTTTGTAAAGGTTTTTCGGTTGTTAACATTTGTATTACTTCAGATATAAACTTATTAGTGATATTAATTCTTAATTGTATCAGTCCTAAGTATATTTAATTTTACTATGGATGATACTATCATGAGGTTTTTAGCCCAATCTGCAATAACTTCTCGATCTTAGAGGTGATTTAGAGATGATTTATCGGGGCTCTTGATAGGACAAAGGGTTGAATAATTAAACTATCAAATTCTAAATTTTTGTGTTGGTGCCAATGACTAATCTGGGACTCGGTAGGTCGGTATAACCAGCCATCATCTAACCACTGGTGGACAATACTGATATCGTCCTCGGCTAAAGCTAATCCTACATCTACTAATTCCAGATTAGGAGCAACAATTAGCAAGCGTCCCTCTTGAGCGTGCTCTTCTAGGCATTCCCATTCAGCTTTACTAATCAAATCTAATAGGTGAGTCCTTAATTCGTTCATTTTTATTTAATTTGCCAGATATTTATCACAACATTTTAAATTATCCTATCAGGTAAAAATACTTCTACTTTTAGGGTTACTTATAAGGTGTGAATCCGATCGCTCTGATTAAATTAATCTATTTAAATTATTCTATTTAAAGTCTGGACAAATCCCATAAATAATCAACTGAATATGGAAATGAACATTCAAGAAATCATCGACCAACTAAAGCAGCCATTCCCAGCAGAGGATCATGAAATTAGAGATTTACCCGGAGGCAAGCAGTGGGTATACATTCGGTGGCAAAAAATTCGGGCAAGGCTAAATGCAGTTTATCCAGAGTGGCAAATCAGTTACAGCGATCCAAATTATCTAGAAGATTACTGTTACATCCGTTGCAAATCACGATCGCCAGAATTAGTCGAGAAGCTGTAGGGAATGCCAAAATTACGCAGTTATCAAAGTCAGGTAATGATATGAGCAGGGGGACTCCGATCGAGCGGGCGATCGCGGATGCATTTAAGAATGCGGCTGAATCCTTTGGCGTAGCAGCTTATCTAGACGATCAGAAATTTGTGATTCGGTATTTAAAGTCTAAAGAAGATAGCAGGTGGGCGACATTGATGAAAATGATTTAAAGCATAAATCCCTAGAAACTACAATTTAAGTATCTCAATTTAAGTGTCTAAGGATGAAGGATATCAGTAATAATTTAGGCAATTACAAATTAATTGAGAAAGTTATCAACTAATCTCCGTTGTAATTTACCCGAATCAGAGCCATTCCCAGTTACTAAAAAGAAGACAATTCTTTTATCCGTTACACATCTAATTGCGGCTCTATAATCATCATTTGTGCCGAAGATAGAATTATCGGGGGCGGTTCCTACAACTTCTACATTATCGTTAAATCCTGCATCTCTAAGCGCATTTTCGGCTTTATTAACACATTGTCTGTGACTGATTTTTGAGTCTCTCCACGTCCATGACATTCCCGGAGAATCGGCTGAGGCTTTAGGAGTTGCTGCAAGCATCATGATGATGGCTAAGGGAATCAAGCTGAAAATCTTTCTCATAATTATTTAAAGTTGGTTTTACAGGTGGCTATTGAGACTGCTCAATTTGTGATTAAAATATTACACTATTCTACGAGTCACCAAACGTCAGGGATCATGACCAATTGGTGATCTAGATCCATTCAATCTGGTAATTTAATACGATCGACCAATCAATATTTATGTTTTGTTACCTAGTAATTGATTTCGGAGATTTTTAATGCGATCGCGCAATTGGGCAGCCTGTTCAAATTCTTGCTTTTTTGCAGACTCTTGCATTTGGATTTCTAATTGTTGAATCAGTTCGGGAATGGTATCTAAAGGAATATCAAAGTTGGTGTTTTTAGCTGTGTATTCTGATTGCTGCTCGTTTAATCGGCGTGAGATCGAAAGGAAATCAAGAATGCCATTATTTTTAGCATCTTTGATAATAGTTCTCGGCGTAATTCCATGCAATTGATTATGTTCGATCTGAATTTGACGGCGGCGCGAAGTTTCGCTTATAGCTTTTTCCATACTATCAGTTAGGCGATCGGCATACATAATTACCTGTCCATTACTATTGCGTGCAGCTCTACCTATAGTTTGAATTAGCGATCGCGCTGACCGTAAAAATCCTTCTTTATCTGCATCTAAAATCGCCACTAAAGACACTTCAGGTAAATCTAGTCCCTCTCTCAGAAGGTTTACACCGATCAAAACATCAAACTCGCCTTGTCTTAACGCTTGCAAAATCTCAATGCGCTCGATAGATTTAATATCAGAATGTAGATATCTAACTTTGACATCACGCTCTTGGAAATAAGTAGTCAAATCCTCCGCCATCCGTTTGGTGAGGGTAGTAATCAGAACTCGTTCGTTTCGGCTCACCCGCAGATTAATTTCTCCCAATAAATCATCAACTTGCCCTTCAATCGGGCGCACAAACACTTCTGGATCGAGAATACCAGTAGGTCGGATAATCTGAGATATCACTTGCTCGGAAATTTCTATCTCCCAATCGCCGGGGGTTGCTGACACAAAAATACACTGTTTTACCTTATCCCAAAATTCACTACTTTTAAGCGGACGATTATCAGCAGCACTGGGCAGTCGGAAGCCATGATCGATTAGGACTTTCTTTCGAGCTTGATCGCCGTTATACATCCCTCGCAGTTGCGGAATAGAAACATGGGATTCATCTACAACTAAAAGCCAATCTTCTAAAGGAAAGTAATCCACCAGACAAGAAGGCGGATCGCCTGCATTTCTACCTGCCAGATGACGGGAATAGTTTTCGACACCATTACAAAATCCCACTTCACTCAGGAGTTCTAAATCGTAGCGCGTGCGTTGTTCTAGCCGTTGTGCTTCTAATAACTTCCCATCTTTAGTAAATTCATCTAAACGCTCGTCCATTTCAGTACGGATGTCGGCGATCGCCACCTGTAATCTTTCTTCAGGTGTGACAAAGTGCTTGGCAGGATAAATATTTAAGCCTTCTAAGCTCAAGAGAATCTCGCCCGTAATCGGATCGACATAGCGGATTGCTTCGATTTCGTCACCAAAAAATTCTACCCGAATAATCCGATCTTCGTAAGCAGGTCCGATTTCTAAAATATCGCCTCTAACTCTAAACTTTCCTCTTCCCAATTCCACATCATTCCGTTCGTACTGAACTGTAGTTAGATCTTTAAGCAGTTCTCTTGGATCGTAATTGGCACCAACTCGTAAAGGAATGGAGGCTTTCAGGTATTCTTCAGGCATTCCCAAACCATAGATGCAACTGACCGAGGCTACTACTATGACATCTTTACGTTCAAATAGCGATCGCGTGGCAGAATGACGCAACATATCAATTTCGTTATTAATCGATGCCGTTTTCTCAATATAAGTATCGCTAACGGGAATGTATGCTTCGGGCTGATAGTAGTCGTAATAACTGATGAAATATTCCACGGCATTATCAGGGAAAAATTCCCGCAGTTCGTTACAGAGTTGCGCTGCTAGGGTTTTATTATGTGCTAGTACTAAGGTCGGTTTTTGATGTTTGGCAATGGTGGAGGCGATCGTCATGGTTTTGCCTGTACCCGTTGCGCCTAATAGCGTTTGAAAGCGTTTTCCTGATTCTAATCCTTGTAATAACTGAGCGATCGCTTTAGGTTGATCGGCACTGGGTTCCCAAGGCGCATTTAGCTTGAATTCTGGCATTTTAGCAATAATTAGTAAGCTTTACTAAAATTATACTCGTTTCAATTTATTTGGAACTATGTAGAAACTATCGCTTTTGCTACGGCTACTTGTTGTTTAACCTGCTCAAAACCCGTCCCACCGTAGCTATTGCGCACATTTACCACTTGGGTTGGGGCGATCGCGGCTAAGATATCTGCCTCAAACATTGGATGAAATTCCTGCCAACGCTGCACTGATAAATCTTTCAAGAGAATACCTTCACTCGTACAAGTTTTCACTAATTTACCAACAAGATTATATGCCTCGCGGAAGGGAACTCCCTTAGTTGCCAGATAATCCGCTACATCGGTCGCATTAGAGAAGTCTTCGGTTACGGCTTGGGCTAGGCGATCGCTCTTAAATTCAATTCCTTCAGTTAACAAAATCGTCATCGCTTCCAAGCAAACTCGCACAGTAGTTACAGTATCAAAAATCGCTTCTTTATCCTCCTGCATATCTTTGTTATATGCCAAGGGCAAGCCTTTGAGAAGAGTTAACATTCCTTGCAAATGTCCGAATACCCTTCCTGTTTTACCCCTTACTAATTCTGGAACGTCTGGATTCTTTTTCTGCGGCATGATACTCGAACCCGTACTGATGCGATCGCTCAAACTCACAAAACTGAACTCTTGAGATGCCCATAAAATTACTTCTTCAGAAAACCGACTGAGATGCACCATGATTAAACTGGCAGCATTCAGAAACTCTACGACAAAATCGCGATCGGAAACTCCATCCAAACTATTATTCCCAACCGCTCCGAACCCCAAATATTCCGCACTTAAAGCCCGATTAATGGGATGAGGCGTACCCGCTAATGCCCCCGATCCCAAGGGACAAATATTGACACGATGATAGATCTCTCCTAAGCGTTGATAATCTCTTTCTGACATTTCAAAATATGCTAAAAGATGATGTGCCAAGCTGACTGGCTGCGCCCTTTGTAAATGCGTATAACCCGGAATCAAAGTATCAATATGTTGTTCGGCTTGAGTCACAATTGCCGTTTGCCAAGTACGAAGATCGGCTTTGATTAAATTAATTTGTTCCCTTAGATATAACCTGACATCAGTCGCGACTTGATCGTTACGAGATCTTGCAGTATGTAGCTTTTTACCCGTATCTCCTATGAGTTCGGTTAAGCGTTTTTCTACAGCAAAATGAACATCTTCTGCTTCTATAGTGGGAACAAATGCCCCCGAACGATAATCTTGGCGAATTTGCTCTAAACCTGTAACGATCGCTTCAGCCTCATCTAAACTGATAATCCCAACTTGCCCCAACATTTTGGCATGAGCTTGAGAACCCGTAATATCGTATTCAATTAAGGCAATATCAAAGCTAATACTGGCATTAAAACGGGCGATCGCAGGATGAAGTGCAGTTTCAAAGCGTTGACTCCAAGGCTGTGGGGTGTTGGTCATAACTAGCAGGTTAAATTTAGGCTAGATTATCATGATTTAACTTGGTCTGGACATTCAGATTTTTTGTTTTGTAATTTTGGAGGCGATCGTACTTTGATAGTGCTAAAAAGGAAAGGATCGAGAAAAATAACTTGCATAGTAAATAGATGAATTATGGTCATTTGGGGATGATAAAAATAATAAGTAGTAGATAAAGCAGAGCAACATATCCACGCCGTGTATGAAAAAATCGAGTTGCCCAAAATAGGCAACATCTCAAAAAGTGCTGGTAGCCAAGCAACTATTTTAGGTTGCACTAATTGTTTTCGCTCAGATTGGGGTAAAAACCTTTTTGCAACCGTGCGTTTAATTGTCAATACTGGTAAGCGGCAAGGTCTCTCTGCTTTTCAGGCTATTATTAATGCTCTTTCTCCTGTTTCTTCTCTTTCCTTTATCCCCCCTAGTCGAACAATTACGAAAATAATTTAAATTAAGGCTAGAGTTTGCTAATATTCCCTTGGCATAAATTTAATATTCCCTAGCCCGAATTTACCATCGAGATCCTACTATGTATGAATTCTTTAGACTGCCATAACCCATTCTATCTCCAACCACCGCTTGTATTAGTCGTAGAAGATAGCAACGAAGATTTTGAGGCGTTAGAACGCTCCTTTCGGCAGTCCTCCGTCAAAGCCCGACTACATCGCGTTCAAACTGGCAAGAAAGCTCTGGCATATCTAGATCAATGCCTCCTAGCAAAGCCAGCTTACCCAGAAAACGTGCCTGTTCTGATCTTGCTAGACTTAAATCTTCCTGGCATGAAGGGGCAAGATGTGTTGCAGTCCATTAAAAAAAATCCGCTCCTGCAACATATACCTACAGTAATCTTAACCACGTCTAGCAATCTCATGGATATCAAGGAATGCTATCGCTTGGGAGCAAATAGTTATTTAGTCAAAAGGATAGAATGGCAGAGTTTTAAGCAGTCCATGCACGTCCTCATTGAGTATTGGCTGAATACCGTCACTTTGCCTTAACTTTTTCAGAACTAATTGGCTCAATTTAAAAAAGATTCTCAAAGTCATACATGAAATTATACATAGGATGTATATGCTTAGGTATATGATCTAGTTGCTGAACGTTTATCAATTCCTGCAACATTTCTCAACTCTCTACGAATTTCATTTAACTCTGTAAAATCATTATTTTTTTGTGTGAAATCTATCTAATCGCTAAAATCGACTACATTACATTTGTCAATCTTAGACACCACGTTAGAGCGATCGCTTGAATCTAACTAATTTAACTGGCTGGCGATCGCTAATACAATCAAATCAAAGGTAAATAAGATTATAAAAAGATGACAACTCAAGAAAATACTATTTTAGAAATGCTAGGAAAACTTAACGATAAGTTTGATACCAAGTTTGAATCTTTATCAGCAGAAAATAATATATTTAATCACAAGTTAGACGCTATCTCCCAAGAAAATAAGGCGATCTTAGCTGATAACAAACGATTTAACATCCGATTTGATGAGTATCAAAAGGCGACTCAGTGGGTGGTGCAGCTTGCATTTAGTCTTATTAGTTTTGCTACTATCACCGTGATTATTACCTCGGTTCTCAGATAATAGGCGGCGGAACGCATCCGCAGGAATCGCTATTTAACGCTGATAGGGTCATTTTTGAAAATATATTTATGCATTATTAAATCTATGAGTTTTTCTTATGCTACTAAAGAACCAATTTACAATTTTAATCCTCGATGATTCTCACGAAGATGTACAAACCTATCAGCGTTATCTCGAGCGCGACTGCGTAAACTCCTACGAAATTCATCCAGCTTATTATTCCAGAGATGCGCTAAAGTTTTGTGAAA
>CAZLKI010000004.1:0-30896 GCA_964560035.1 uncultured Synechococcus sp. | reverse complement strand
CCATTGCGACCTTGTTCTAAAGCTCCTGCTGTGAATAAACAGATAGTAGAAGGAGTGGGTCGGCGTAGTTCAGCCATTGCTTGAGTGACGGTTTGCCAGATTGGAAGTCCATTAATTGCAAAAGATTCGTAGGAACACCATAATGTTCGGCTGCCCATTAGAGCTAAACCTGCAGCTAGTCCCGCACAGGCATCTTCGCTTAGGGGTTCGTAAACTTGACCATCGGGAGATTGGAAGTAAAGAGCATCTTCGGTGGGATGAATGATTTTGAGAGCTTTGTTAATATTAGCAATACCTGAAGCTTCGTTACCATCGGCATTTGTGACAATAAAAGATTTATCGATTTCGCCAACTCTGGCTACCAAATTACCCATCGCTGTAGTTGCAACTTTTGGTTCGCCCGCGATCGCAAACTCTTCTATCGGTAACACTCCTATATCTACTAATGGTAAAACTGATTCTGTAACTGCTACTTGAGATGCCGAACCTCCTCCCGATCGCGCAAAGTTAGTGCGAACTATTTCCCATGCGGCTGGAGCGATCGCTCGTCTTTTTAAGCCTTCAATAACATCAGGATTATCCAAAGTGTGATGGGCATAAAGGTTATGGGATTTTGCTCCCAAAGCATGAACTCCTGCTCCTTTAAGCTGTTTGACAATAAATACCGTGAGCTTTCCTCTCATAGCAGAGTGGGCAGCTTCATTGACTCCTTCTAATACTGCCTTAGTAAAAGCTAATCGTTGCTCAAAACTAAATGCTGTGCTGTCAACATAAGCTCCAGCTTGGTTTTGGTCATCAAAATCTTTGGCATCAACTAAAATCACCTCTTCAAATCCGTTACCATACCAATAATCCACCATTTGGGCATTAGACTTGGTTGAAACCATGCTGTGATGCTCTTGACTGAAACCATTCCAAACTAATACAGGTAGAAAGTTCGTAACTTTGGGATAGGCAGTATGAAAGTGAGCGATCGCACTCATAGGATAAGGTTCACCCATACCACCATCGCCCATGGTAAATGGAAATAATTGATCGGGATGTAACTTAGCGGCTGACATGGCAAAGTGCTGCCCCTGCCCAAGTGGTCCTGCGGGTGCCAAAATCCCCGGAATGAAACCAGAAAGATGTCCTAGAAGTCCGTGCTTTTCCCGAAAGCGATCGCGCAGATTTGCCACGGTAGAGATTCCCATCGCTTCGAGAGATTTATCTAAAAACATGGCACTATAAAAGCCCGGAGCGTGATGCCCCACTTCGGTTAAGACGTTCTTATGTCCGAGCATAAATAATGACGCATAAGCTTCGACCGAGCTGGCAAAACCACCTGGATGTCCTGAAGCTTTTGAAGCACAAACTTGAAGGGTTAAATAACGCAGGGCATCGGCAGCTAAGAGGGTTTGAAATACGGCGGCGGGGTCTTGGAGATCGGCGATCGCTTTATGACCATCGGCAATTACAGGGGTTTGTCCCAAGGTTGCAAATTGCGGCAAGTCTTCACCAAAATATTGAATTCCTTCGCAAAAGGTGGGGATGGTTCCTGTGAAATCTTGTGCAGCAATGGTCATAAGTTTTATTCTATGAGTGGGATAAACTGGGTGTTATAGGCTTTTAAGCCCAACCTTATCCTACCGCTTTATGATCCTCATATCAAAGCGATCGGTATTTTTGCAAAAAACGGCTAGTAAAGCTGTAAGGTCAGATATCTGCTTTATAGAGTTAGATTTATAGAGTTAGAGTTTATGCATTTAGAATAATGATTAGGCTAGTATCGATTAACTCATGGTCAAATTCAAATCAAAATATATTCATGGCATTCTCTTCGGTTATTCGGGCATTGACTCGATCGATAAAGCTTAGAAAAGATGGAATATTAGAACTGCCAAGGTTAGTTTTTCCAGTCGTTCCTTGCATGGACAATTCATTAGTTCTAGATTTAATGAATAATAAAAAGTTTAAAACTTCTTTCACTAAAATATCTGGTATCTGGTCGATTTCTTTAATTAGTTGCTCTCTTTCTGATATTAATTTTCTCTTATTTTTTACAAGTTTATTTCTAAGGTTTTAAGCTTCTCACCCCCAATTTATCGCTATCTCTTCATCGTTTTCTATGGACTTCTCTACAATAGTTTTAGAATAATTTTAGCAGTTTCTAAATAAGTTTGAGCGCGCGATCGCTTAGAACAATACTAATTATCCAATCCAATTGTCAAATCTAAAAAAATTAAGTTGAGTTTCCCATGCCCAAAACTACATCTGTATCTCTAATTGAAGTTTTAACTATGTCCCTAGAGTCGCTATGGAGCAATAGGCTGCGGACGGGTTTAACGATGTTGGGAATGGTAATTGGGATTGCTTCTGTAATTGCGATAACCTCGGTGGGGCAGGGGGTGCAGGTGGCGACCGAAAGGCAGATTCAGGCATTGGGTTCAAATGTTTTATTAGTGTTATCAGGGGTATCGCGCACGGGGGGAGTTAGTTTGGGAGCGGGTTCGGCTTCGACTTTAACTTGGGAAGATGCTAAGGCAGTGCGATCGCAGGTACCATCGGCAAAAGGGGTAACGGCATTCCTACAACGAGGGAATATTCAAATGGTGAATGATAACCAAAATATAGCTTCTACCCTGATTGGCACAGATATTTATTATTCGGATGTTAAAAATATTTACCCTACAGTTGGACGTTTCTTCGATCGAGAAGATATGGATGGAGCAAAAGCTGTAGTAGTCTTGGGTTCTAAGGTACGTAACGATCTATTCGCCTCCAGTCAAAGTCCGATAGGTCAAAGTATTCGCATTCAAAATCGCCTTTATCGAGTTTTAGGTGTGATGGAGCCAAAAGGGGCGGTAGGAACCATCGATCAAGACGATCGCGTATATATTCCGTTAACTAATATGTCTTCGCAAGTGGTGGGAAATAATGCGATTTCGGGAGTTTCGATCAATGGGTTTTGGGTCAGTGCTACAGATAGTGAAGAGCTAGAAGCGGCTCAATTTCAGGTTTCTAATTTGTTAAGGTTGCGTCACAATATTTCCGACCCGCAGTTTGATGATTTTCGCATGATTAATCAAGTGGATACGATCGCCGCCTCTAATAATATTGTCGGTTTATTTACAGTCATGGTAGGAGCGATCGCGGGCATATCCTTAGTTGTCGGCGGCATAGGTATCGCGAATATTATGCTAGTTTCCGTAGTAGAAAGAACGAGAGAAATTGGCATCCGTAAAGCGGTAGGTGCAACTAGAGGTGCAATCTTAAGTCAGTTTTTAACCGAAGCTGTTGTTGTTTCGACCATTGGGGGGATTATTGGCGTAGGTCTGGGAATTTTGTTGGCGTATGGAGCCGCTACTATTTTTGCTTTCCCTTTTGTGGTTTCATTATGGGCGATCGCCGCAGGTTTAGGTCTGTCGATAGTTGTAGGCTTAGTTGCTGGAGTAATTCCCGCCCGTAGTGCGGCTAGACTCGACCCAATTACAGCTTTACGAAGCGATTAGATTTTTATATCAGATCCCATTCCTAATTTTTACGATGATTTTGGAACCAAGTTTGGAGTAATTCTTGACATTCCCGTTCTCGAATACCAGCGATCGCCTCTAATTTATGAAAGGAAGCCGAACTATGAGGTAAATTAATAACTGTGTGAATAGCACCTGTTTTAGGGTCACTGGCTCCATAAACTAAGGTTTTAACCCTTGATTGCATAATAGCTCCAGCGCACATAGGGCAGGGTTCGAGCGTGATATAGAGAGTAGTTTGGTGGAGATGCCAATCTTGCAGGATTTTAGCAGCATTTCTAAGAGCAAGGATCTCGGCATGGGCAGTGGGATCGCGATCGCGTTCTTTCCGATTTTCGCCTGTAGCCAGAATTTGTCGATCTGCGCCGATCATAATTGCTCCTACTGGAATTTCGCCCTGACTTCCTGCTTGTTTTGCCAAAGCGATCGCTCGATCCATCCAAAACCAATGTAGTTCAAAATCTATTTCTTCTAGATAGTTCACAGGTATTAGCTCAAAGAAAAAGTTCAAAGAAAAGCTAGAGATGTAAAGTAAAACCCAGCCCTAATAATAAACCACTCCAAAAATGCCAAGAAACCGCAATAAATTTACAGCTACTTACCTCAGAGGGTAGATCGTGATACTTTTTGACAAAATTAATGAGTTTTAGAGCGATCGCCGAGCTTAAAAATACCGAACTTGTAAGCAATGGAAAATATCCCAATTTAATCCCAATGGCAGTAACGATAAAAACAATAAAGACAAACCACGGTAAAAGCTCTGATGCTCTCTGGGTACCAAGTCGGACTATGGGCGATCGCTTCCCTGCGGCTAAGTCATCCTCTAATTGATGAAAGTGCGAACAAAAGAGAATAACGCTTGTGGTAATTCCGATAATAATAGAAGCGAATAAAGCCGTAATTGATAAGGATTGAGTTTGGCTATAGTAAGCAGCAGATACCGCTAAAGGACCAAAACAGAAGAAAGAAATTATTTCGCCCCAGCCTTGATAACCAAAGCGAAAGGGATATCCTTGATATGTATACCCCAAAAAGCAACATAAACTAATGATGCCGACCACGGTTAAATCCTGCTGCTGCCAAGATATGCCTAAAACCAAGCTAATCCCGATCGCTAGACAAATATTGGCGATCGCAAAGATCAAATTCTTTCTACCTGTAAGATTAACAAGAGAATGATGTTTGTTTTTGTCAATACCCGTCTCGGCATCGAATACATCGTTACTAAGATTTTCCCAAACTAGGATTAAAACTGCCCCAACTAAAAAACTTATAAATACTTTCCAGTTTATAACTGCGGTCTCATAGTAGGCGATCGCCGTGCCAGTAGTAATCGGAATGATGGCTACACTGTACATGGGCGGCTTGATAGCGGCTAACCAGAGTTTCTTTTGACTTATTTCTCGATCTATTTGCTGATCTTGTACCTGATCTTTTAAATGATTTAGTCTTGGTTGGGGCGATCTCTCTGCAATTGTCATCTTAAAAATATTAAATAGAAAAATATTAAATAAAAAAATATAAAAAGCTAAAAAATTAAACTTAAAATTTGGACGTTAAGCACATCCTAGCAAGGAATATCGAAAAATTTAGCGATGCTTTGTCAAAATTAACTCAAACGCTATTTAATGAGATTTAGAGTGAATTTATAGTGAAATTATAAAGAGGTGACAGAGGCGATCGCTGCTCTTTGCTCGGAATCATAGCCCCATTTTGTTAAGAAGTTGGCATATTCTCCTTCTCCTGACTGGGCTGAATGTTGCATTAAATCGGCAATTCTTTTTACTTCAGATAGGTTTAATAATTGAATTAAGTTGGCAGTGCGATCGCTTACTTGTTGAGAACTTAATGCTAAAGTTTCATTCTGATTGCGCCGATGGGCGATCGCCATAGCTGTAGACATTGCCAGATTCTTGACTAATAGCTCGGCACTGGGTGCTGGTACATCTTGTAAAGCTTGAATTACTGGCTGCGTTGGCCGATCGGCAATTGTATTAGTCAGATAAAATACAAAAAATCCTCTAGCTCCATTGTCTGTGCTTACTAAATCGGCGATCGCTTGTTGCAGTTCTCGATCTGATGAAGTCGCCTTAAATAAATTTTCCGTGTAGGCGATCGCTTCTTCAAAAGTGAGTGATTTTGACATTTTTTTAGTTGTTAAATCTTTGCTTATTAAAAATTAGGTCATACAAATTAAGATAAACTAAAAACCATCCTAAACATTACCGATCGCATTTCACCACAATCTATCATAATTCTTTTATTACTAATCACTTCATCAACCTTGATAATGTTGCAGAAGTTATTGCATCGGCTAGAGTCCGTTGGAAGATAGAGAATGAGAACCACAATATCCTGAAGACCAAGGGATATAACCTAGAGCATAATTTCAGACATGGACAAAAGCATCTATCATCGACTCTTTTAATCCTGAATTTACTGGCTTTTCTGTTCCACTCAGTTTTACATTTACTCGATTCTAGTTATCAACAGATTCGTCGTAAGCGAGTTACTCGCAGAGGCTTCTTTCAAGATATTCTCTCTCTCACCAAATATTTTCTCTTTGAAAGTTGGCAGCATCTGATCGACTTTATGCTTGACACTGCACTAACAGCTGTCAATTCATATTAATTTTAGATCTGCTCTAGCTTTGTATCATTTACTACTTTTTGAATTTGAAATTGCTGCTGGTGCTAGAGAAAAATCTTGCCGAGCTGATAGAGGGAATGCTAGTGGATGTTGCCGCTAAGTATGGAAAAATGGCAATGAATATGAAATGGCAGACGGAAAACGCAAAACTGAACGCAAAAAAGCTAAAGTTAAAGCTGCAGTCACTTCATAAAGCTTAAACTATCAGAATAATTTCAAATCTTAATTCTGCAATTCATGCCTATCCGTATCTATAATTCCCTGACTCGCTCTAAACAGGAATTCACGCCCCTAGAACCAAATGCTGTCAAGATATACGTCTGTGGAGTTACGGTATATGATTACTGCCATTTAGGTCATGCCCGTGCCTATGTAGTGTGGGATGTGGTGCGGCGGTATTTGCAATATGCGGGCTACGAAGTGCAGTATGTGCAGAACATTACCGATATTGATGACAAAATTCTGAACCGTGCTAATACTGAAGGCGTGACTATGACAGAAATTAGCGATCGCTATATCAAGGCATATCAAGATGATATGGATCGGCTAAATATTTTACCTGCCGATCGCTATCCCCGTGCCACAACTTCAATTCCTGCCATTATTAATCTAATTCAAGTCCTCATCGATCGAGGATATGCCTATCCTGCGGGGGGAGATGTATACTATGCAGTGCAGAAATTTCCCAGTTATGGCAAACTATCGGGTCGAAAACTTGAGGATATGCAAGCAGGAGCCAGTGGTAGAGTTGATAGTAATGAGCCTCTTAAGCATTATCCCTTTGACTTTGCTTTATGGAAATCAGCCAAACTAAATGAACCTTTTTGGGCATCACCTTGGGGAAATGGTCGTCCGGGCTGGCATATAGAATGTTCGGCTATGGTTAAATCAGAATTTGGCGATCGCCTAGATATTCACGCAGGAGGCGCAGATTTACAGTTCCCTCACCACGAAAACGAGATCGCCCAATCAGAAGCGGTTACGCAGATGCCTCTAGCAAATTATTGGATGCATAATGGCTTTGTGAATATTGACGGGGAAAAGATGTCTAAATCCCTTGGCAATTTTCAAACGATCCGAGGCTTATTAGAAACCTACGATCCGATGGCATTAAGGTTATTCATTCTCCAAGCTCAATATCGCACACCCATTGATTTCACCGAAGAAGGTATTAATACAGCATCTAAAGGATGGAATAATATTCAAGAAGCTCTGAAATTTGAGCAGAATTTTGGAGAGCAGCTAAATTGGCAAGAGTTCACTTCTACCCGTGATTTTTCTGGTGAACTAGATGCATTTCCCTTTGATGTGAATTGGGGAATTGATATAACTTTTAATCGAGATGAATTACTAGATGATGTAATTACTAGATTTAATGAGGCAATGGATGATGATTTTAATACGGCGATCGCCATTTCTATTATTTATGAATTAGTTAAAACCTTAACGACAGAACGCAATAATCTAGTTCATGCGGGTAATATCCAAATTCCATCTATAACATTGTGGAGAACTAATCAGACGCTTAAATATTTAACTTCGATTTTAGGATTTGTATCTACCGATCGAATTGAAGAGGACACCTCAACTATTACCGATCGTGAGATCGAAAAAATGATTGAATTACGAAAAGAAGCGAAGAAAAATAAGAATTGGGCAGAGGGCGATCGCATTCGAGATGAATTAAAAACTCTAGGTATCAGTTTAATTGACCAAGTTGGTGGAGAAGTTAGGTGGCATCGTAGTTAAAATGGAGCTTACGTAAAGGATTAAATCAATGGAAATTTCTGTAAAAGTGCGTAGACAAGAATCAAGGGAAGGATTACCCAACTTTCATACCTACAAAGTGGCGATCGATCCCAATAGCAATACGGTTCTGGATGTCTTGCAAAAGATTCAATGGGAACAGGACGGTTCTTTGGTATTTCGGCGCAACTGTCGCAATGTCATCTGTGGTTCTTGTGGCATGAAAATTAATGGTAAAGCGGGACTAGCCTGTCAAAAGCTCCTAAGGGAAGTATTAAATGAAGATGGTTCGGAACTGCTAATTGAACCAATGGGAAACTTGCCTGTCATTAAAGATTTAGTAGTAGATATGACTAAGTTTTGGCAAAATCTGGCAAAGGTCGATCCCTACGTTTCTACAGCTTCTCGCCAGATCGGTAAATCTGAAGAATTTCTCCAAACTCCCGCCGAACGCCATAAACTTCAAGCTGCTGCCAACTGTATTCTCTGTGGTTCCTGCTATTCAGAATGTAATGCTGCCACTGTTAATGAGAACTTTGTTGGACCCCATGCTCTGGCTAAAGCATATAGAGTATTGGCAGACAATCGAGACGATCGCACCACAGACAGAAAAAATAAATATAATGACACCGACTTTGTGTGGGGCTGTACCCGTTGCTACAACTGCAATGAGGTTTGTCCAGTAGAAGTTCAACCTTTAGATCGGATTTCCCAAATTAAACAAGAGATTCTTGCCGATCCAGATTTACCTGAATCCACCGCCCAAAGACACCGTCACGTCATGGTTGAACTGGTCAAAGCTGATGGTTGGATTGATGAAAGTAAGTTTGGGGTGAAAGTAGTTGCGAACAACTTCAAAGATATAAAAGGCTTGATGAGTATAGTTCCCTTGGGATTACGGATGATTGCTTCGGGTAAAATGCCCTATCCTTGGTTATTTGCAGCTTCAGAAGGAGTAGAAGAGATTAAAGCCTTGATGGAAGCAGTCCAAAATCGTGGCGATCGAGATAAACCTGAAATCCTTGAAGACATAGTGAGCCGAGGTGGATAGTAGATTATCAAAGATAGAAAAGATATTCATGAAGAGTTTTGAATGAATAGCTCCTAAAATGCGATCGCTAATCTTGAAAATGTCTTAGTCCAAAAAACTGCAAAGGCTGAACAATCCAAGAAGGATTTAATTGAGCTTAATAATGCGATCGATAAGCCATTTGAACATCTGGATAAAATGCAACAGATGAGTTCTAGGATTAAAGAAATTGAGCTTTTGCCATCTAAGGAAACTGAATCGCAAGTATCTAAGCATATTTATCTGTCTGCGAATTGTGCTACCTATATTCCCCCAGAGAATGAATTGGTTGAAATATTTAAAAGTCTGAGCGACGGAACGCATACCGAAGGTAATCGCCCAGATTGGTTATTGGAAATTATCGACATGATGCCGAGTAATGTCCTTGAGTTTCCAATTCAAAAGCCGATGTCAAAACTCGAACTGGTCGAAGTTGAATATAAATTTGAGTCGGTAACAACTAAGAAAGGCGAGGAATTAAATCACTTGCAAGGGTGTTTGCTCTTATTGGTGAAATGGTTTGTCCATACAAGAAAAAAAGCTCACACAAAAACTACAAATGAGAGTAGATAATAGACCTGAAAGCAGTGGTGTTCGCACCCAATTCTTGAAGCGTATGGTAGAGTTCTCAGATCTAATCCGCAAACCAATTTAACTACTTTATTATCCCCCTTACCATAGCAAATATAACCCTATTGAGCGTTGTTGGGGCATTCTTGAACAACACTGGAATGGAACTCAACTGATTAATGTTGATACTATGTTAGCTTGGGCAAAAACTATGACTTGGAAAGGAATTTCACCCATCGTCAATTTGAGTCAAAAGATTTACTCGAAAGGCATTTCTCTATCAAAGACAGCTATGCTTGAGTTTGAAGCAAGACTGGAACGTAATCTAGTTTTACCCAAATGGGATATTTTAATTCGACCTAAATAATGGGTAATTTTATTTCTGGAAATCTCCTTAAACAGGTAGGCGCTAGTGAATTTAACAAAATTTTACCAATTATCAATAACTTAATCCAAAAAGATATAGTTAGACTTCTTCCCGATGATCTTTCCTACAGTATTACTGCTAATCCTCTCTTTCTCAAAGAGTAAGTATCTTCCAAAATGCTTTCGAGTTTTGAGGTTTTGGATTTTAGCAACTTGGTATAAATGATTTGGGCTTACAATTATCTAACTATGAAAATTTCGATCGCTCAACTTAATCCGATCATTGGTGACTTAGCAGGAAATGCCACCCAAATTTTAAATGCAGCGCAGCAATGCGCAGGAGTAAGCTTATTAATCACTTCGGAATTATCGCTATGCGGTTATCCACCACGGGATTTATTGATTCATGGTGGCTTTATTCAGGAGATGGCGATCGCTTTAGAATTATTAGCAAAATCCTTACCCTTAGAAATTGCAGTTTTAGTGGGAACCGTAGAAGTCAATCCCCAAGCGCACATTACGGGAGGCAAACCCTTATTTAATAGTGCGGCTTTATTATTTAAGGGCAAAATTCAGCAGGTTTTCAATAAACGGCTTTTACCAACCTACGATGTATTTGATGAAGATCGATATTTTGAGGCAGGCGATCGCAGTAATTTTTTTACATTAGCTAATTCACTTGATAACGCTTCCATTCGGATTGGGGTAACTATATGTGAAGATATTTGGAACAATCAAACATTTTGGGGAAAGCGTAATTATGCCTCCGATCCAGTCGCCGAACTCGCAAAACAGGAGGTGGATTTATTGGTTAATCTTTCGGCATCGCCATACGCTGTGGGTAAACCGAAGTTAAGAGAATCCATGCTGATCCACAGTGCGATCGCCCATAATCTGCCCGTTGTCTATGCAAATCAAGTAGGGGCAAATGACGATCTGATTTTTGATGGTAATAGTGCCGCTTTCAATAAGCAAGGTAAAGTTATCGGAAGATGTTCGGGCTTTAAATCCGATCTGTTGATTTTGGATTACGACATAGATGGGCAAGACTTCGTAAAGTCCATAGAATCTTCTCCATCCCTTGTAACATCGACCGAAGCCGAAATCTGGAATGCTTTAGTTTTAGGAGTACGGGACTATGCGAGTAAATGTGGATTTAAAAAAGCCGTGTTAGGTTTGAGTGGGGGCATAGATTCAGCTTTAGTTGCGGCGATCGCTACCGAAGCATTAGGAAAAGAGCAGATTCTAGGAGTGCTAATGCCTTCGCCTTATAGTTCCGATCATTCTATTGCTGATGCCTTGAAGTTAGCGCAAAACTTAGGAATTCAAACGCAGATTATTCCGATCGCAACTATGATGTCAGACTTCGATCTGGCATTAGCTCAGATATTTGCAGGGCGGGAAGATGATATTACTGAGGAGAACTTGCAATCTCGAATTCGCGGTAATTTACTGATGGCGATCTCCAATAAGTTTGGACATTTACTGCTGTCTACAGGGAATAAATCTGAGATGTCAGTAGGGTATTGCACACTTTACGGCGATATGAATGGCGGCTTGGCAGTAATTTCTGATGTCCTAAAAACTAGGGTTTATAAACTATGTGAATGGTTAAACCGCGATCGCGAACTGATTCCGAATAATATTCTTACTAAACCTCCCAGTGCCGAACTTAAGCCCGATCAAGTCGATCGAGATTCGTTACCCGCTTACGAAATTTTAGATGATATCTTAGAAAAATTAATTAGCGATCGCCTGTCTATTTCTGAAATTATCCAAACTGGTCACGATCCGCAGGTGGTAAATCGGATCGTAAATTTAGTAAATCGGGCAGAATTTAAACGTCGTCAAGCACCACCTGGATTAAAAATTAGCGATCGCGCCTTCGGTTCGGGTTGGAGAATGCCAATTGCTTCTAAACGCTCATCCTTATTTTTAAAGTCATCTTTGTGAAAATTACCAGTGGAGCCATCATTATGAAAATTACGATCGAAATTCTATCGTTCCTCCTTATTCTTTTCAGTCAAATTCCTATGATTGCAATTGCCCAGCCATCAGGAGAACGCCCAAAAGTAGCTCCTAAAGCTTCTCCTAAAGCTTCTAAGGCTGTTGTTGATAATGGCGGCTGCTATATTGTTAACTCGGCGGGTAAAGTAATTAATTTAAATACTCTCTGTGGATTGAATGAAGTAAAAAAAGCTTCAAGCGGGATATTTCAAGCCAAAATTAAGCGCAGAGAGAGTGGTATTCCAGTAATTGATGTTAACTTTAATAATCGCAACTTTGAGATGATCTTAGACACTGGCGCGAGCGGCACGATTATCACGACCGACATGGCTCAAGCATTAGGGGTTATACCTGTAGCTAAAACCTTAGTCAGTACTGCCAGTGCCAATAATGTGGTGATGCCATTGGGTTATGTCAAAAAAATAGAAGTAGATGGCATAGTTTCTAATAATGTTTTAGTGGGAATAATTCCTGCTTTAAGAATTGGCTTACTCGGACATGATTTTTTTGGTAGTTATGATGTCACCGTCAAGCGAGATATAGTTGAGTTCCGCATTCCCACTAATTAGTTCTAAAAGTTAATTTAGAGTCTGAGCGATCACCCTTGTCCAGACGCTATAGCCTGGGGAAGAGGGATGAAACTTATCTTGAGAAAAATTCAACTTAGGAAACCGCCGAAAATCTGCCTCGGTACCTCGATAAATATCCACAACCCTAATGTTTGGTTCTGATTTAGCGATCGCCGCGATAATCTCATTAAACTTACCTGCTTGCCAATGAGCTAGGGACTTGTAAGGTTCCCAAAGTAAAGGACTGGTCGAAAAGGCAGGAATATTTAGTAAAACAATCTTGGTATTTTTCCCTTTATTTAAATTTCCATTTAAACCAGAATTAGCACGAGTTAGCTGTTGTAAAACCATCTTATAACTACGGCGAAAATCTTCAGCATTGGTTAAACCCGTAACATCATTGGCACCAGCCGAAAGCATGATCAAATCTGGATCGAGGGCGATCGCCGCTTCAACTTGTTTGGATAATACATCTTGAGTTTTAGCTCCACTTACAGCCAAATTATAAATTTTGACGGCGGGATATTTTTTTAATAAGACCTCACGGGCATATTGGCAGCTATAGTTATCAGCTTGAACTTTTGCCCCTTGTCCTACACTCGTGCTGTCGCCGATTACTACATAACGGAATGGTGGAAGCTTCTGGGTTGGGTTGGGATTAGATTGGGAATCAGTTTCTCGACTATATAAAAATTCGGTACCCGGCTTAAATGCCACAGTAGGATACTCTTTCAAGGCATAGTTAATCATACTGGTGTAAGCGATCGCCATATAAGCAATGCCCAAAGCTATAACTATGAGGATCGGAGTTAACACTTTAAATATCTTTTGCTTAATCTTAAACTGCTTATTTTTAGCCATTGATTCAACTAATATAATTTACCAGATAAGCTATCTTACGGAATCTTTTGATATTGAAAAATCAGAATGCGATCTTAATCAATCTCTTAATTAGTTTAAGTTAACTAATAAAGGTCAAGGTTAATACTCCATTATTCAGGCTTAAACCTCGGCTGTTGGAGGTCAAAGCTCAATTATTCAAGATAAAAGCTTAATTACTTGAGGTCAAAGCTGAATTATCGGAGGTTAAAGCTCAGTCGATCGCCTTAAAAACTCAAATAATCAGACCGAAAATTTTACATTAAAAACTAAGTTATCGTTCTAAGTTCTTCGGGCTTAAAATCCGCGCTGTAATATTTGCAATCAAAATCATGCCAACCAATACCAGCGATGCCGCCCATGCCAATTGTTGTTGCTTGATAAATGGAGCCGTGGCAAAAGTATAAATAGTGACCGATAGGGATGCGGTAGGTTGGAACAGGCTCTTGGCGAAGTATTGATTGGATAAAGCTGTAAAAATTAAAGGTGCAGTTTCTCCAGATGCACGGGCGATCGCCACCATAGTTCCAGTAATAATCGCAGGCAAAGCCACGGGTAAAACCACATATAAAATAGTTTGCAATTTAGTAGCCCCGATCGCCACTGCACCTTGACGAAGATCTTGGGGTACCAATTTTAGACTCTCTTCAGTCGTGCGAATGATTATGGGCAGCATCACAATTCCTAACGCTACTCCCCCTGCGATCGCCGAAAAACTCCCTAAATGCAGCATCCTAGTCGCCAATACCACCGTACCAAAGGTAAATACACCAACCACAATCGAGGGTACTCCACTTAAAACATTGGTGGCAAAGCGAATTACCAACACTAAATTAGGCTGATTCTGCCCAAACTCACAGATATAAATAGCTGCCATAATGCCGATGGGAATGCTAAATAATGCCCCTAGTCCAACCATCGTCAAAGTTCCAGCGATCGCATTACTCAACCCTTGCCCTCGTGGTGGAATTAATTCGGTAAAAAGCTGCGGATTAATTTGACTAATGCCGTTCGCCAATAAATAATAAATAACGGCTAAAAGCGGTAACAATGCCAAACCTGTCGCTACTAAAGTCAAACCCGTCATCAACAAGCCAAATAAATTGCGTCTCGATCGAGGATTGTGCTTAAGGCTAATATCAGTCCTAATATCTGTCCTAATATCAGTCATTACGCTTAATAATTAATAATTCTGCCAAGATATTAACAATCGAAGTCATCACAAATAAAATCAGAGCGGCATACATCAGGGTTGAAACTTCGATCCCTTCGGCTTCGGCAAATTTTGTGGCTAGTTGCGCGGCGATCGTATTAGCAGGTTCTAAAATTGAAAACTTAATTTGATCGCGATTACCAATCAACATTGTTACAGCCATAGTTTCGCCCATTGCCCGACCCAACCCCAACATCACCGCGCCCAAAATGCCCGAACCAGCCGCAGGTAAAAGAATGCGTAAAATTGTCTCCCAGCGCGTAGCCCCCAATCCCATCGCCGCATAACGTAGTTCCTTAGATAGCGATATCAATACTTCACGACAAATAGCCGAAATCGTCGGTAAAATCATCACCGCTAACACCAACGCCGCAGGGAGCATACTTCCGCCCTGAAGTGGTAATCCTAAAAATCTTAGTAAAAATCTTAAGAAAGGTACCAATCCAAAAATTCCCCATAATCCATAAACCACGCTGGGAATCGCTGCTAATAACTCGACCAAAAAGCCTAACAAAGTCTGTAATTGCTTGGGCATAAATTTAAAGTCTTCGGTCAGAAATAAAGCTATGCCAATTCCAGTCGGGACAGCTATAAATAAAGCGATCGCCGAGCTCACTAAAGTCCCATAAATTTGTGCTAATGCTCCATAGCTGTTTTGGTTGACATTCCAATCCACCTTAGTAATAAAGCTCAAGCCCAAATATTTAATCGCATCAATAGACTGAATGGCAACTAGACAGGCGATCGCTCCCAACAATATCGGTACAGCCAAACCACAGATTGCAGCTAATCCGACAAAGCCCCGATCTAATCTCTGGTCTAATTTTTGGGATAGGTTTTTATTTGGCGATCGATTTGACGATCCGCCAGAAAAAGGTAGCATCACAAGCAACTTTCTTAACTTTAGATTTTAATATACTCTCTAGTTCTCTATAGAAACCTTTGAAAATTCGATTTATCTTTACCGATTAACGTTTAACCCCGAATCTCAAACATTCAATCGCGAATATAAAACTATCGTTAACGAATCTCAGATATTCAAGCATGAATTCATAGCAACTTAGATTAACTATTCCTTGAAGATTGGGGCATTAAGATTAAATTTAAACTAAAATCTTGGTATAAGCATCCTTGGGATCATGGCAAAGAAAATCGTCCGAGTCGGAGTAGCAATAATTTGGAATAGCGATCGCTCTAAAATCTTGATCGATAAAAGATTACCTAAGGGAGAGTTTGGCGGATTTTGGGAATTTCCGGGCGGAAAGCTTGAAGAAAATGAAGATGCGATCGCCTGCATTCATCGTGAAGTTAGAGAAGAGTTAGGGATCGAGATCGAAGTATACGAACATCTAATCACTGTAGAGCAAAATTATGGCGATCATTTTTCATTGAACTTGATCGTACATCAAGCGGGTTATATCAGTGGAGAACTTCAAGCATTGGAATGTGCGGAAATCAAGTGGGTAAAACTTAGCGAGCTAAACCAATACGAATTACCCCCTGCAAACTCAGAAATAGTAGAGGCTTTACTAAAAAATGCCAGTTAAATGCTAGTTAAATTAGGTGATTAAGTTCCGAAAGTATACTCAGAAAATATAGAGAAGTACATGGACTAAATGACAGATACCCTTTACCTAATAATTAGATTATTGTGGAATTAGTGGGAAGTAAACTTGAATATTATCCACAACTTTATCTTTAAACTTCTGATTTTTAGGTTTTATGATTATGAAGCACCATTGGATCCAAAAAGCCCTCTTCTTTTTAAGTGTGGGATTAACTACTTCTATTGGATTGCCAGTAGCTGCGGCGGAAAGAGTTTCTTTTTGGTACGGGGCGTTACAGCTAACTCTTTCGGTAGATTCGATAGATAAATTTATCACTGAAGGAAAAGTTACCAAAGATTTAGGATTTTATACTCAACATCTAAAACCTAACGAACTTGAGACATGGCGGAAATTTCTAAAGACTCGGCTTGATATCGATCCTACAATTGTAGCTCAGTTTACCTATTCTCCTGTAGGAGAGCAAGTTTTAATTCGGTTAGGAGAAGTCTTTCAAATCGATCCGCATCTTAACGGTTTTCATGCCCTGCGTTCTTCTCTCATCCTTGCTGCTGGCGATCGCCAAGAGGGTCTGACTATTTTAAGTATTTTACGCCGATTTCCCAGTCGCAACTTACGGCTAGATATTGGCAGAGGTCTGGATATTGCTAATAGCGCCTCTGAATTAATCCAAAAAAAAGGAGCGGTAGTATCGGCGATTCAAAAGGCATCGGAAAAGGAAGCAGCCAGTTTTTCAGCGAGTTCTCCTCAATTTAACCTATCAAATATTAGTTCAAATATTAGTTCAAATATTAGTAAAGATCTGCGAAAAGAAGGTGCTTTCAAATGGCAAAAACGAACTCTAGATCTAAGCGATCGCCTGCGTAACCGTGAATTCAAGACCGATCTATACTTACCTCAATCTAATCAGCCCACTCTATCAGTTCCTTTAATAGTGATTTCCCACGGGATTGGTGAAGATCGTGAAAGTTTTGCCTATCTTGCTCGCCATCTAGCATCTCAGGGTTTTGCGGTAGCCGCTTTAGAACATCCCGGCAGTAGTGCTAAGAGTTTTCGGAAGTATCTTGCTGGTTTATCTGCTTCACCCGATCCAATGGAGTTAATTAACCAACCTTTAGATGTAAGATTTTTATTAGATGAGTTACAACGGCAGAATAATTCGGAATTAAAAGCTCGATTAAATTTGCAACAAGTAGGATTAATTGGACATTCTCAAGGAGGTTATGCAGTTTTGGCATTAGCTGGTGCGAAAATAAACTTTGCCAATATTCAAAAAGCCTGCCAAGACGATAGTTCGTTAAATTTAGCCTTGTTTGCCCAATGTATAGCCTTAAAGATCCCCCAAATGGATTACCTTCTTCAAGATTCACGTGTTAAAGCCGCGATCGCCATAAATCCAGTTTCTAGTAGCATATTTGGACGGGAGGGAATCACCCAGATTCAGTCGCCATTAATGGTAGTAGCCAGTAGTGAGGATGTGTTTACGCCCATTGTCCCCGAACAAGTTCGACCGTTTACATTTTTGACTCAACCTTATAAATATTTGGTAATGATTGAAAATGGTACGCATTTTTCAGTTCTACAACCGACAAAAGAAAGCGTGAAGTTTCCCATTCCCATCAACATTGTCGGTCCCAATCCTGAGTTAGCACGTTCCTATGTTAGTGCTTTAAGTCTGGCATTTTTCCAAAAACATCTCAATCAAGATTCGACTTATGATGCTTATTTGAGTGCAAATTATGCAAAATCTCTCAGTCAATCTCCACTTAATCTCAGTCTTGTCAAAGCTTTTACAGGAGATGATTTGGCTCAGGCACTTAAGTAATTTTAGTGGGGAATTTTAGTGAGTTAATTTTTGGGAGTTAATTTTAACTAAAATGGAAGTCCGAAATGCGAATAGTTTTTTAGGTTGCTAAAATATGCCGAACTAGGATAGAACTAGAATAATGGATTAGTTCTGTTATCATAATTTCTTACTCCCAGAATTACCTACCGAATACTTAATAGCCTAAATATCTAACATGAAAATTGGTGTGCCCACAGAAATTAAAGACCAAGAGTTTAGAGTCGGGCTGACTCCTGCGGCGGTTTCAAGTTTGATTGGCAGATCTCACCAAGTTAAAATCCAATCTGGGGCAGGAATAGGTGCGGGATTTAGCGATCGCAATTATCTAGATGCTGGAGCCGAAATCGTTAATGATGCCAAAGAAATCTACGCTCAAGAGCTAGTCATAAAAGTCAAGGAGCCACTACCGAGCGAATATCCCCTCATTCATCCCAATTTAATCTTATTTACCTATTTACACCTCGCCGCTTGTCGCCAACTCACCGAAGCTTTAATCAAATCTGGAGCCTGTTGTATTGCCTACGAAACCGTGCAAACTCCCAATGGGCAATTACCTTTGCTAACACCGATGAGTATGATTGCAGGCAGATTGGCAGTACAGTTTGGCGCGCATTTTTTAACTAAGCAGCAAGGCGGACGGGGAGTTTTATTAGGTGGGATTCCGGGCGTGCGATCGGGACGAGTAGTAATAATCGGCGGTGGCATTGTTGGAACAGAGGCAGCCAGAATTGCCGTGGGGATGGGAGCGCGGGTGCAAATTTTAGATATTAATGTCAATCGGCTGAGTGAATTAGAACTAATTTTCGGTTCGCGGGTAGAGTTATTGATGAGTAATTCTAGTAATATTGCCGAAGCAGTGAAAGATGCAGATTTAGTAATTGGCGCGGTGTTAATTGCTGGAAGTCGGGCACCAATTTTAGTCCCAAAGGCTTTAGTTGCAGAAATGCGATCGCACTCGGTAATTGTAGATGTGGCAGTAGATCAAGGCGGTTGTATTGAAACCATGCATACTACTTCCCATACTTCGCCTGTCTATGAAGCTGAAGGAGTCTTGCATTATGGCGTTCCTAATATTCCGGGGGCAGTGCCTTGGACTTCGACTCAGGCTTTGGTTAATGTGACTTTGCCTTATATTATGGCGATCGCTAGATATGGATTAGAGGCATTAGAACGCGATCCAGTTTTAGCCAAAGGTTTGAATATTCATCAGGGTAAAGTTAAGCATCCTGCCATTAGTGCGACATTCCCCGATTTAAGCTCCTAACTGCAAAAATCAAGCTAAATTTGCCAGTTTTAAAATTCTGCGCGCAAGGTATGTATATCTATTCCGATCGCTTACTTGTTTTACTGCTAAGGCGATCGCTTTTGATTCTCCCACGATGATTGCTAGTTTTTTAGCACGGGTTAAGCCAGTATAGAAGAGGTTACGCGAAAGCATGAGAAAATGAGTCATAAACATCGGAATGATGACTACAGGATATTCGCTGCCTTGCGCTTTGTGAATGGTGGTGGCTCTAGCTAAGGTGATTTCATTGAGGTCGGCGGAGTCATACATAACTTGTCTATCCCTAAATTGCACCGTGATTTCCTGTTCTTCCAAATCCACGCCTGTAATTATGCCAATATCGCCATTAAAAACTTCACGGTTGTAATCATTTACCAGTTGCATGATGCGATCGCCTACCCGAAAAGTCGTATTCCCGCGCTTAATTTCAGGTTTGAAATGATGGGGAGGATTGAGTAATTCCTGCAAAACTTGATTGAGATTGCGAGTTCCGACTTCACCTCTGGTCATAGGACAAAGTACCTGCAAATCTTGGTGCGGATCGAATCCCAATTTGGGAATTAAATGGGTAATAATATCTGATATCCCTTGAACTCCAGCTTCGGGTGTGGGCATCTCTAGGAAAATACAGTCGGTTTGAGGTTGTTCTGAAACCTTCTCAATATGCGGATATTTACCGATGTTGATGCGATGGGCATTCTGTACGATCTGGCTTGCCTGTGCCTGACGGAATACTTCGGTCAGACGAATTACTGGGATCTGCTGAGAATCGATTAAATCTTTTAATACATTTCCTGCACCTACGCTCGGTAGTTGATCGGTATCGCCAATCAAGAGTAGTTGCGTACCGAAGGGAATGGCTTTAATCAATGAAAATGCTAAGAATATATCTAACATTGAGGCTTCATCCACCGCGATCGCATTGGCAGCAAGAGGATAATCTTGATTGCGTTTGAAACCCATTGAGCTAGGGTCAAATTCTAAATAACGATGTAAGGTTTTAGCTTCACAGCCCGTGACTTCTTGCAATCTTTGAGCGGCTCTGCCAGTGGGTGATGCGAGGGCGATTTCCTTTCCCATAGCTTTCCATAAGGCGACAATCGTGCGCGTAGTAGTGGTTTTGCCCGTACCAGGTCCGCCCGTGAGAATTAATACCGCAGATCTTGCTGCCATCTCTACTGCCTGACGTTGTTGGACGGAGAGATTGATACTTTGGTTGGCGGTATAGCGATCGATCCAGTTGTTTACTCGCTCCATATCTACGTTGATTTTTCTTTGGAGCAGTTGATAGATGCGTTCGGCTAATCCTTTTTCAGTGTGATAGATGCTAGGTTTATAACAGATGAATATGCCCTGATGGTCGCCCTGCATCACCAGTTGCTCGTTAATTGCTAATTTGGTAATTAGATTTGTCAGAGTTTCAGATTCGGGTTGATAGTCCTGATAGGTGAGAAGTTTAACGCTACGTTCTCCGAGTTCGGTTTGAGGCAGATAGCAATGTCCTTCTTCTCCCGCTTCACCTAAAACATGAAAAATTCCCGCAATGGAGCGAAATTCCGAGCTTATCTCTATACCTATATTTCGGGCGATCGCATCGGCGGTGATAAAGCCAATCCCATAGATATCCATTGCCAAGCGGTAGGGGTTTTCAGTCACGATCGCAATTGATGCATTACCGTATTGTTTATAGATTTTGACGGCGTAGGTAGTTGATACTCCATGTCCTTGCAGAAATACCATCACTTCTTTTATGGATTTTTGAGTTTCCCATGCCGTCTGAATCATTTTTACGCGCTTTTTAGCAATACCTGGGACTTCAATCAAGCGATCGATTTGGCTTTCAATAATGTCTAGGGTTTCGAGTCCAAAATGAGAGACGATCCGTTTGGCAGTAACAGGACCTACACCTTTGATCAATCCACTACCTAGATATTTTTCAATGCCTGTAAGCGTTGCGGGCTTAGTTTCGCGGTACTGACTGACTTGAAATTGATCGCCGTATTTAGGATGACTGCGCCAGATGCCTTCGAGTGCTAGTGTTTGTCCTGCTTGGATGTTGGCAAAGTTTCCGACTATAGTAATTAATTCTGCGGCTTTGGGGGCTTTTAGACGGGCGATCGCGTATCCTGTCTCTTCAGAGTGGAAGGTGAGTCGTTCGATTACGCCTTGGAGATAGTCGGTTCGATCGGGCATGAGCCTATCTAAAAAGTATCAGATTGAGATTTGAGATATTCTAAAAAGTCGAATACTTCAGAAGCACTAAGTTGATCGCGGGAGGTCTTTTTATATTTACGTTGCAGATAATCTTTACCCTGTTGCTTTGTCCAGCCCACTCTTTCCATTTCTACCATAATTTGAGATAGCTGATTGGAGAGGTCGATTGGTTCTTGCTTAAATTGTTCGGTTTTAGCAGGCTTTATGGGAATAGGGACTTCTTCAATATTTTCGTTTCTAAATTTTTCAGAATATTTTTCATTAGATTCGTATTTGTTTCCATATTTCTCATGAGCTTGGTAGTTGATTGGTTCGTTAACTTCATTATTCATTAATTCACCCGACAACTTTAGTAAATGCTCAGTATTAGTCGGTTTTAGTGCGGGTTGCGTAATTTGTGGCATTAAGGTCGCTTGGATGCCATAGCTACTTTCAAAAGTAATCCCTAGTATAGTTAAAGCTCTCTTAATGGCGCGATCTTCAGCAGTTTCTAAATCGGAATCTACAGCCGTAGCAGTGGCAAGAACGATATCACTATCTTTGATCGCAGCCCTAAATGTATGCATTCCATCAACTTTAGAAAGCATTTCAGTGACGATGCTACCTTGGGGATATTGGGAACGGAACTGAGAAAATACCATTTAACAATTTGTCTCCAATTTGTCAGACTCTTAAATTGAGTAATCTGGGACTAATCTTAGCATTTACTAGCTAAAACCTCGATCCCCAACCTTAAAAGTAGACTAGAAAAGTAGTACTAAAAATGAAGTTTTATTCTATCTACAATATTTGAAATTAAATCACAAGATTAAATTAGAAACCACAAGTTAAATCACAAAATCTGGAACTACTACTTACTCGAACTTGTCTAAGAAATTATCTAAAGGTTTATCAGATTTATCCTCAAAGTAAAAAACTAAAGTTAATCGTTAATTCCCATGAAATTAAGAAATTTAATCTGTCTGGGGTTAGGATGCCTGCCTTTAGTAATTACGGGGCTAATTGTAAGCAATCCATCCTTAAATAACACTTCTGCCCAACCAGTTCGTGAATTATCGAATATAACTAAAAAAACTGTAATAAAAGGGCTAGAGCATCCTTGGAGTATGGCTTGGTTGCCTGATGGGGCAATTTTAATCACAGAGCGTCCGGGCAGATTGCGGATTGTCAGAAACGGCATACTCGATCCTAAAGCGATCGCGGGATTACCAAATATCTATGCTGAAGGACAAGGGGGCTTGATGGATATAGCTTTACATCCGAACTTTGCTCAAAATCGCTTAATCTACTTTACTTACAGTCACGGCAATGTTTCTGCTAATCGCACTCGGCTTGCTAGGGCAAAATTTGATGGCAAAACTCTTACTAATGTTCGGGTAATTTATGAAGTTTCCCCAGTAAAAACAGGAACTCAGCATTTTGGCTCGCGAATTATATGGTTAAAAGATCGAACTATGCTTTTGGCGATCGGCGATGGCGGCAATCCACCCTTGCAAATAGATGGAGATTTAAGTCGCAAACAGGCACAAAACCTGCGGAATAATCTGGGCAAAGTTATGAGGCTGAATGATGATGGTTCGATCCCCAGTAATAATCCTTTTATTAAAAGAACTAATGCTAATTCTGCGATCTGGACTTACGGACATCGCAATATTCAAGGATTAGCATTTGACCAAATTACAGGAAAAATCTGGGCGACAGAGCATGGTTCGCGGGGTGGGGATGAGCTTAATTTATTAAATAGTGGTAAAAATTATGGCTGGCCCCTTGTTTCTTTTAGCGAAGAATATTCGGGTGGTGATATTACTCCAATTAAGTCTAAAGCTGGATTTATCGATCCTAAATTGGTATGGACTCCAGCGATCGCCCCATCAGGTCTGACAATTTATAACTCTAGTCGCTTTCCCCAGTGGACGGGAAATTTGTTTTTAGGTGGATTAGTCTCGCGCGATTTGCGGCGGGTGGTTGTGGATGAGTCGGGAAAAGTAAAAAGTCAAGAGTCTATTCCCATTGGGCAAAGAGTTCGAGATGTCAGACAAGGAGCAGATGGATTTTTATATATTTTAACCGATCGCCAAAATGGGGAACTGATTCGCCTAGAGCCAGCTAAAAAGTTTTAGATTTTATGGAATTTTCTGGCTGCTCCTAAAAAATCAGGATAAAAAGTCTAGGAAAAAAGGCTAAAAATTCTGAGTATATGGAGACACAACTTAGTACAATTAAAGCCGAATCTAAAAAATCGAGCGCGCATGATTTCCAGTAATGACTTCAGAACGGGTGTAACCATAGAAATAGACAATGGTGTTTGGCGGATAGTGGAATTCCTCCATGTCAAGCCAGGTAAGGGTTCTGCCTTTGTGCGTACCAAAATTAAAAATGTGCAATCGGGTAGCGTTCTAGAAAAAAACTTCCGAGCAGGGGAAATGTTACCTCAAGCTGTCTTGGAAAAAAGCACCATGCAGCATACTTACAAGGAAGGCGATCAATTCATATTTATGGATATGGATAGCTATGAAGAAGTTACTTTAACTGCAGCCCAAATCGGCGATCGCGTTAAATACATGAAAGAAGGCATGGAGGTTAACGTAATTATCTGGGGTAAGCAAGTCTTAGAAGTAGAATTGCCCAACTCGGTGACATATGAAGTAATTCAAACCGATCCGGGCTTAAAAGGCGATAGTGCCACAGGTAGTTCTAAGCCAGCCATCTTGGAAACTGGCGCGCAGGTGATGGTGCCTTTGTTTATCAGCATTGGGGAAAAAATTAAAGTTGATACCCGTACTGACACCTATTTGGGGCGCGATAACTAAGTGGAACTTAATTTAGAGGAACTAAAGGAGTTAATCTCTATTGTCAACCAAACCGATATCACCGAACTAAATCTAGAGTTTGGCGATAGACGCTTAAATATTCGCAAAAGTGAGAAATCTGCAGTTCCTTTAAGTCAAGTTATCTCGGTTATTCCTGCCGAACCTTCTATTCCCATTACCACGCCTTCGCCACCTCAAGCACCTCCCACTAATAAAAACTTAGTTGATATTTCCTCACCGATGGTAGGAACCTTCTATCGATCGCCTAAGCCCGATGAACCTGCTTTTGTCAATAAAGGCGATCTGGTAAAAAAAGGACAACCTGTATGCATTATTGAAGCTATGAAGCTGATGAACGAAATCGAAGCCGATATGGATGGTCGGATTGCAGAGATTTTGATCGATAACTCTCAGCCTGTAGGCTACGGACAGGTTTTAATGCAGATCGATCCAACCGTAAAATAATCTGAATTAGGGGAAACTATTACAATTCCCCCTCTAAAAAAATTAAAACTCAAAAATTAAAACTCTAAGTCTAAAATTTAAGGTCTAAAACCTCAGGTCTAGAACTTTAAGTCATTAACAAAGTCCGACGCTTGGTAATCATGCGGAATGCTTCAATTGAATCACCTTCTTCCCATTCTTGGAATTTAGGTAGAGCAATACCACATTCAAATCCTGCGGCAACTTCTTTGACATCATCCTTCATCCGCTTCAACGAATCAAGTGCAGTTTCGTGCATGAGATCACTTCGGCGTTTGACTCGAATGCGGCAATTACGTACGAGCTTACCTGATTGTACATAGCAACCTGCCACTACCCCCCGTCCAATTGGGAACAGTGCCCTAACTTCAGCAATTCCGAGATGTTCTTCGATTAGTTCTGGTTCTAGCAAGCCTTCCATCGCGCCTTGAATATCTTCCAAGAGTTTGTAGATGATGCTGTAATCGCGAACATCCACGCCCATATTATCTGAGGCTTGTCTGGCACCAGGTGCCATAGAGGTATTAAAACCAATAATAATTGCGTCACTGGCTGCAGCTAATTCCACATCATTTTCAGTGATCTCGCCTACTGCTGATAACAATACACGGACTTGGACTTCACCTTGGGGCAGTTGCTCTAGGGAACCTAAAATTGCTTCGAGCGAACCTTGAACGTCACCTTTAAGAATTAGATTTAATTCTTTGAGTTCGCCTTCTTGTGCCTTAGCAGAAACAGTACCTAACGTAACTCGGCGTGATGCCATTGCGGTTTGAAGTCTGGAATGACGTTGCTCCATCGAGCGATCGCCTGCAGTTGCACGGGCTAATTTTTCATCGGTATAAACTTCAAATTCATCACCAGCAGCGGGCACATCACTTAAGCCTAAAACTTCAACCGCAAAGGACGGAGAAGCAACTTTAACTTGACGCATCCGATCGTCAACCATCGCTCTAACTTTACCGAAGGAGGAACCTGCAACTAATATATCGCCAATGCGCAGAGTCCCATTTTGAATTAGTAAAGTAGCAACTGCTCCCCGGGCTTTATCAAGGTGAGCTTCAATTACAGTGCCACGGGCGGGGCGATCGGGATTTGCCTGTAAGTCTTCGACTTCTGATACCAGTAAAATCATTTCTAATAAGCTATCGAGGTTGTCACCTTTAAGCGCACTTACAGGTACCATGATCGTGTCCCCACCCCATGCTTCATCGACTAAGCCATATTCGGTTAGCTCTTGACGAATGCGATCGGGTTGAGAATCGGGCTTGTCAACTTTATTGATAGCAACAATAATTGGAACTTTAGCAGCACGGGCATGACTGATCGCTTCAATAGTTTGAGGTTGAACTCCATCATCGGCAGCCACTACTAGAATTGCTAAGTCTGTAACCCTTGCCCCTCTGGCGCGCATGGCTGTAAATGCTTGGTGTCCCGGAGTATCTAAGAAGACAATTTGTTGCTTGTTACCATTGTGTTCGACATCGACGTGATATGCCCCAATATGTTGGGTAATACCGCCAGCTTCGCCTTGAGCCACTTTGGTTTTACGGATGGAATCGAGCAAAGTAGTTTTACCGTGGTCGACGTGTCCCATGATCGTAACTACAGGCGGACGACGTTGGAGGCTTTCTAAATCGCTAATTTCAATCATCTCTGTAACTTTACGGGCAGGAGCATCTAGATTAGTTACTTCCACTTCATAACCCAACTCTTTTGCGACCATAGTAGCAGTCGGGATATCAAGGGTTTGGTTAATATTAGCCATCACCCCTTTCATAAATAGGGTACGAATAATATCAGTTTCAGGAACGGACATTTGGTTTGCCAAGTCTTGAACGCTAATACTTTCTTGTAAAGTAATTTTAGTTGGCTTTTCGGGTTCTACTTCAACTTGAGAACGGCGATCGCGACTAGAGCTACCTCTTCTTACAACCTTAGCTTTACCAATAGTTACATCGGAGGAGGTTGCTATTTTTAAAGTGCGTTGCTTGGGGCGAGCAGCAGGACGGGCTAGAGACAAACTAACTTGAGTAATATCGGTTGCTTCTAGGTCGTCAACAATATCATCTTCTTCAATGACTTTGAGAAATCGCTTATTAGGTCGATTTAATTTTGCCTTTTCTTTTTGTTCTAGTAGATCTTGTTCTTCATCTTCTTTTTTAGATTTCCCCTTTTTGGCTGTCAATCGAGTGGGTACAGGGGCACCACGTCCAGGTAGAATTGGCGGTGAAATTGGCGCGATCGCGACTAAATCGGTTTCTTTACGAGCGGCATTAGGTGGTGTTGGTCGTTCGGGCGATCGCAGAGGTACATTATTAGTTGGGGCGCGCATGGGACGGGGCGGATCGTTTGGCGCAGTAATCCCTCGTTCTATAAGTACAGAATCCTTAACAGGTAAGGGGCGAGTAGGCTGGCTGGGACGGGATGGAGCGTTGGTGGGATTACCGGGGCTACTACTAGGCTTAGGTTTATCTAGGCGTGGCTTAACCACAGATTTTATGACAGGCTTCTCTTCATCGGTAGGACGCAAGCTCGGTGATTGGTTAAGATTGGGTGATTGATTGAGATTAATAGTTGGCTTTGGTTGTTTGGGTGGCTGTTCTACAGGAAGCGTAGGTTTACTGACAATAGTATTTGGGACAATCGCAGGAGTATTTACTACTTGAATAGTGGGACTAACTACTCGTGGTTGTTTTATTGCCACAGGAAGGGGCTTAGGAGCCTTTGGCTGATCTTGGATATTAGCTGGAATATTTGTAGCGATCGCCTCAGTCGTAGTACTCTTAGGTTTTTTAACTTCTACAGAGGGTTTTAATGGTGAATTAATAACTGCAGTATTAGTGGAATTATTATTTGAATTAGTATTAACCTCAGCACTCGGTCTTACAACTGGTTTGACGGGTTCTCGACTTGTAATTTGAGTAATTGGAGGCTTGGCGATAGGAGAGATAACTTCAGGTCGCACATCCTGCTTCTCAGGATTAACTGTAGTCTCTTTAGGCTCTTCTGAGGGTTGCTCATCTAATGACTTATCTAATGACTGGTCAGGGGACTTATCTAATGACTGGTCAGGGGACTTAAGAGACACTGGTATTTTAAGCTCATGAGCTAACGACGACACCATAGGGGGAGAGATCAGATTTACATTTGGTTTACTCACAGTAACAATTTGCTGCTTTGATACCTGATTGCTTATTTCTTTTACCTCTTTTATTTTTGATGAAGTAGTGGGAATAGTCAACCTTTTTTCTGGAGCTAACGATCTTATTTTCTCAGCATCTGATTCTGATATTGAACTGCTGGCAGTCTTAACCGCAATACTCAATTGCTCGCAAAGAGTAATTACATCTTTTGTCTCCAAATTTAATTCCCGTGTTAACTCGTAAACTCTGACTTTATTCATTTAGATAATAATTAAATTAATATTTAGTGGTTGGGTGATTTACATAAAAACTGCTACCTGTGAATAATAAATATTTTGACATTAGGTGCGGTGTGATGTGAGTTATACATTCATACAGTAAATTTGGACAATAAATTTGGCTATATGAGTAAGCATAACTAAACTCTATTATTACTCAAGTGCTAAGAATGTACCAAGTTCGTTTTAATTTTATTGGCTGAAGTTTTAGTGTCTAGGTTTTAGTATCTAAGTTTTAATGTCTAGGTTTTAATGTAGAAAGTGACGAGTATGCGTTATTGCCATGATTAATCCAAGATCGTTAGCAGCTTCGATCGAGTCTTGGTCTCGTATACTGCCGCCGGGTTGCACTATAAACTTGATCCCCGACGCACCAGCTAACTTTACAGTGTCATCAAAGGGAAAAAATCCGTCACTTGCCATAGTATAACTAGAGGACCCTCCTTGAGCTTGAGCTAAAGCAATCTGAGCCGAACCTACCCGATTCATTTGCCCTGCACCTATACCTATAGTCGTGCGATCGCTAGTAATTACAATTGCATTAGATTTAACATGACGAGCTACTTTCCATGCAAATATCATTTCTGCCATTTCTGCGGATGTGGGCTTAAGATCGGTGACTATTTGCCAAGTTTCAGGCTGTACGGGGATATCGTCACTTTTTTGGACTAAGATTCCTCCAGCAATAATTTTTACCGTATTAGATTCACCTGAGACTGGGTCAGATAGCTCTAAAACTCGTAAATTTGGTTTGGCTTTAAGAATCTCTAAAGCTTGGGGATCGTAACTGGGAGCGACTATACATTCTAAAAAAGTAGAAATCAAAGCAGTGGCAGTGGAGGCATCTAGGGTTTGATTAAAAGCGACAATTCCACCAAAAGCAGAGATTGAATCGGCATTAAAAGCTTTGTGATAAGCATCAGCTAAAGTCTCGGCGATCGCCACCCCACAGGGATTATTATGTTTGACAATTACGGTGCAGGGGAGATCGTCAATAAACTCGGCAATAATTGCCCGCGCCGCTTCAAGATCTAGAAGATTGTTATAGCTTAATTCTTTACCTTGGAGTTGTAGCGCGTTAGACCATCCACGGGTAGAGCCTTCTAGCTGATACCAAATCGCATTTTGATGGGGATTTTCGCCATAACGTAAGGTTTGAGGTTTTTGTCCTATTAAAACAAATGATTCGGCAGGTTCTTGAGACTCTTGAGCTAAATCTTGAATTAAATATTGAGAAATCGCATAATCGTAGGACTGAGTATGTTGAAATGCCGCTAGTGCCAGCGATCGCCTAAACTCCAAACTGGTTTTACCACTATGAGATTCCATTTCTTCCAGATAGCTAGAATATTGGCTGGGATCGGACAAGATGGTAACGTACTTATGATTTTTTGCTGCCGCCCGAATTAAAGTCGGACCACCGATATCAATCTGCTCGATCGCCTCATCCAGTGTTACTCCAGACTTGGCAATAGTTTCTGCAAACGGGTATAAATTAACGACTACTAAAGCGATCGCCTGAATTTGCTGCCGTTCTAAATCTTCTAAATCCTCTGTAACTTCTAATCTAGCTAAAATACCGCCGTGTACTTTGGGATGCAAGGTTTTAACTCTTCCGCCTAAGATTTCTGGGGCTCCTGTATAATCAGAAACTTTTGTAACTGGTATGTTTGCCTGTTTAAGTGCTGCTGCGGTGCCACCACTACTGATTAAAGTAAATTGGTACTTTTCAACTAGGGTACGAGCCAGTTCGATTATGCCAGTTTTATTTGAAGTGCTGATCAAAGCAACTGGATTTTTAGATGTAGCAGAAGATGCGGCAGGATTCATAGATTGGATTGAAGTGATTATATGGATTATAGATCGGCATTGGGCTAGTCTTTAGCTCAATCTATGTTTACCGATCTAGCATCTAAGTTAGCTAACCACTCTAAAACCAGACGATTTACTATTGTAGGGTTTTCATCATGGGGACAATGACCCGTATTAGGGATGGGAATGACCTTAATATCTTTTTGGCTTGCCATTTCTTTAAAAACTTTTGCGCCCTCGATCGGTGTCCACGGATCGGACTCTCCCCATAAAACCAGCAATGGGCAAGTAACGTCGGGTAACAATTCTTCTGGCTTGGAGCCCGCAGGAGCAGTCAAAATTGCAGCAAATACGGCTTGGGCTCCCGCATCACAGGAAGGCGCGTATAACAAATCTACAAGTTCATCGGTAATAGCCGTGCGATCGTGATAAACCTGCCCTAATGTCTTACGAATGCGATGTTTTTGCCGCACTTGATTAAAAATAAATTTGCCCGTAATTGGAGAACCCACCAACTTGGAAAAGCCAGTCATAATTAGCCCTAAAACTGGATTTAGTTCGTTAGGACGATGGTTTAATCCACCCGCAACATTAAGTAAGACTGCACCCTTAACCATTTCAGGATGATTTGCTGCCATCATCAAGCTCAATAAAGCTCCAATCGAATTACCCACAAACATTGCAGGAGTCTGAATGTGAGCCAACCAAAAATCTTTAAGTAGTTCTTGCCAAAGTTCTAAAGAGTAGGCGATCGCGGGTTTATCGGAGCCACCAAATCCTAATAAATCTAGGGCAAATACTTTATAGCCGCCCTCGACCCATACAGGAATATTCTTACGCCAATGCCCAATCGAAGCTCCAAAGCCATGCACTAATA
>CAZLKI010000003.1:27281-32409 GCA_964560035.1 uncultured Synechococcus sp. | reverse complement strand
GTTGATGGTAAACAATTAGACCTTGGCAAATGGTTTGTCGATATTTTGTATGTCCCAATATTGAAATTGGAATGATTTTTTATCTGGAAGTCCCTTGCTAAGAAATATTCATGCTTAAATCCAGCCAAGACGATCGCGTTACCATCGCACTTGTAGAGATAAAATCCATACCGAGTTCGGCAACTTTGTGAATAGTTTCTAGGGTAATATTTCCCGATGCTTCGATTTTAATTTTATGACTATGATTACGAATGAGAGCGATCGCTTCTTTCATCAATTCCAATGGCATATTATCCAACATAATCACATCCACATCCATAGTTAGAGCTTCCTTGACTTGATCTATCTCTTCGGTTTCGACTTCTATTAAAGTTGTAAACGGAATTAACTTTCTCACTCTCTCCACTGCTTCTTTAATCCCTCCTGCGGCGGCAATGTGATTGTCTTTAATCATCACCGAGTCATCTAAGCCAAACCGATGATTAATTGCCCCACCCACATGAGTTGCATACTTCTCAAATAGTCTCAGTCCGGGTGTAGATTTACGCGTATCCACCAGAGATACAGGCAGATGGGCGATCGCCGCTAGATATTGTCGAGTTAAAGTGCTAATTCCCGATAGCCGCATGACTAAATTTAAAGCCACCCGTTCGCCTGTGAGTAAAGTTGCCAAACAGCCTTTAACCTCAGCAATTTTTTGTCCATTGGTGCAATCCTCACCATCTTTAACTAAAGCTTCAAATTCAATCGTGGGATCTAATAACTCAAATACGCGTTTGGCAATGGGTAAACCTGCTACCGTGCCTACCGCTTTGGCAATCCATACCGCTTCGCCTTTAGGAGCACCATTTGGAAACAGTCCCATCGTAGTGCGATCGCCACGTCCAATATCTTCACGCAGCCATGATTCGAGGATGGGATCGAGCACAATGTGAGGAGGTAGCATACGGTTTGGTTTTTTTTGCTAATCTGGATTTGGTTTTTTAGGATCGGAAATGGTGGCTTGTTTTACCTCAACGCGATCGCGCACATCACTACAATAATTGCTAACGGCATCAGTAATCACTATTTGTAAATCTGCATATTTTTTCGCAAAATTTGGCTGCCATTCGGATAAACCCAAAAGATCGTGGCTGACTAATATCTGTCCGTCGCAACCATTGCCCGCACCAATTCCAATCGTGGGAATTATTAAGGTTTTACTAATTTCTAGGGCTAGCTGATTGGGTATATGTTCGAGGACGATCGCAAAAGCCCCAGAGGCTTCAATAGCTTTGGCTTGAGTGAAGATTTTTTCGGCACTATTAGGTTCAATTCCTTGGCGGCGATAGCCTGTTTGATGCACTGATTGTGGAGTTAAGCCGATATGCCCCATGACGGGAATGCCTCTCTCAACCAGCTTTTCAATTGTGGTAATTAGATCGGGATAGCCCCCCTCTAGTTTTACAGCTTGGGCAGCGGTTTCTTTTAAGACTCTTCCTGCGGAAGCGATCGCTTGCTCGTAACTAATTTGATAAGTTAAAAATGGCAAGTCCACAACCAGTAAAGCATTGCCAACTCCCCGTCCTACCGCTTTGGTATGGTGAATAATTTCATCTAAGGTTACGGCTAAGGTATTTTTATAACCCAATGCCACCATTCCCAACGAATCACCCACCAAAATTAAATCTATCCCTGCTTTATCCATAATTTTAGCTATGGCATATTCGGTAGCAGTTAAAGCGGCGATCGCTCGTCCTTGAGACTTCCAAGCTGATAATTGTGAAATGGTAATTGACATTAGATTATTGGCGATCGGGAACTACTTGCTTGATATTGTTGCTACTTTTTAGGAGTACTTAAAACTAAAATTTCCATTTGAATTCTTCTTTGCAATTGACTATTTTGTTTTTGAGCTTGAGTAATTAGATTGAAATCTCGATTACTTAAAAATCTATGACGGCGAATCTCTTGCTCCGAAAACTCAAATAACTCACTACAAAGACTTTGAATGATTGGGGGCTGTTCTATTTTTTTAAGTCCGCAGACATTTACACCTTGGGTATCGGCATTACTTTTCAAATTATTCCAGCCTTCATAAGCTTTAGCTCTGCGCCAGACATCATCTCGCTTTTTTTCGATCTCCGAAGCAGCACCTGCATAACGGCGAATTTGATCGTCACTAAACTGAACTGTTTGAGCCACAACGGGTAAACTTGGTATTTCAGACAAAATTAAATAGCAGAACAAACAAAGCTTAAAGAAATACCTAGTCATAATTTATTAAAGTTTTTTAAGTTCAGCATCTATCCCTATTATTGACCCTACCCCAATTGATTTTGTTGCCGTAAATACCCTTGAATAAAAAAGTCAATTTCCCCATTCATGACATCTTGAATATTATTAGTTTCCACTCCCGTCCGTAAATCTTTGACCATTTGATAGGGATGAAATACATAGTTACGAATTTGCTGTCCCCATGCAGCTTCGACTATATCACCGCGAATATCAGCGATCTCTTTTGCGCGTTGCTCTTTGGCAATAATTAATAGTTTTGCCTTTAATAGTTGTAAAGCTATAGTTTTATTTTGTAATTGCGATCGCTCTTGACTGCAACGCACAGAGATACCCGTGGGAATATGAGTGATCCGCACCGCCGTCTCAACTTTGTTGACATTTTGCCCGCCTTTACCGCCCGCTCTGGTTGTAGTGATGTCTAATTCTTTAGGATCGATTTCGAGATTGACTTCGGTATTCAACAAAGGCATGACTTCGACCCCTGCAAAACTGGTTTGGCGTTTATCGTTGGCATTAAAAGGTGAAATTCTCACTAAGCGATGGGTACCTTTTTCGGCAATTAAATAACCGTAGGCGTAGCGACCATGGACGACAATAGTTACAGATTTAATCCCCGCTTCTTCACCTTCTGATAGGTCGGATAGTTCAACTTTGTAGCCTTTAAATTCGCAAAATCTCGTGTACATGCGCAAAAGCATCTCTGCCCAATCTTGAGCATCAGTTCCACCTGCACCCGCATTGATTGTCAGTACTGCATCATTAAGATCGTATTCGCCCGATAAAAGCTGCTCTAGTTCCCAGCGGGCGAGGTCTAGATCTAACTGCTTAATGCTATTTTCGGCTTCGGTAACTAAACTTAAATCTGGCTCTAGCTCTAAAAGCTCGGCGATCGCTTGCAAGTTTTCAATACTTTGATTCCACTGCTTAAATTGGGCGATGTATGCCTTAGTCTCTGCCAGATCTTGCATGGTTTTTTGAGCAGTTGCAGCATCATTCCAAAATTCTGGTTGGGATGAAACTTGTTCTAGATCTCTAATTTTGGCATCTAAAGAATCAAAGTCAAAGGTATTCCTGAGTTTTACTCAGGCGATAAAAAAGTTTTTCAGTCTCGATCTTGATTTGGCTTAAATCCATTTTTTTAATAGCTTAGTTATTTATCCTTATAACATGTTTGTATAATCGACGAACAAAACCTAAAGAGCATTATGGTTATTGCACTCCCCATGCCAGCGATTTCTGGCAAAACTTGGACAGATGAAGAGTTAATGGCACTACCAGATGATGGCTACAAATATGAACTTGTGGATGGAGAATTAGTAATGAGCAATTCTGGACTCGAACATGGTTGTATCGCTGTTATTTTAGTCTCAGCCCTTTTTAGTTTCGTTAGTTCTAGGAATTTAGGCGTAATTTTAGATTCGAGCACAGCTTTTACGATGAAAACTGGTAACAAGCGATCGCCCGATATTTCATTTTTGAGCAAAGACCGATTGCAAGGATTAAAAAAGTTACCTAAAGGTTTTGGACAAGGTGCCCCAGATTTAGCTGTAGAGATTCTTTCACCTAGCAATACCACATCAGAGATTCATCATAAAATTGTGGAGTATTTTGATAATGGTACTAAATTAATTTGGATTATAAATCCTGAAGAGGAATATGTGCTGGTCTATAAATTTAAACCTGACAAGCCCACGCCCGATCGCCTTCTGACTGCCATAGATAATTTAAGTGGCGAAGAAATCTTACCTGAGTTTACATTTCCTGTTGCGGATTTATTTCCACAGTTTGATTTTTAGCTCAATTTTTCAGTTGATTCTCTAATTAATTTTTAAGCAAATCTTATTTAGTTAGATAAATTGGAGTTGGTTCATTCTAAGGTTTTGCTAAATTGGGAAATACCAAAGCAAAATATCCAATAAATTAGCCCGATAAAGAGATAAACCTCGGCATATCTGCCCACAAAATCTGGCTGAGCTAAAATCGATCGTCCGATCCCCGTCAAATCTACCAAGCCGACAAGGGAAACTAAGGAAGTATCTTTAAATAAACCAATAAACTGTCCGGCGATCGCTGGTGTTACTGCGCGTAAAGCTTGGGGTAAAACAATCAGCCATAAAATCGAGGGCATTCCAAATCCTAAAGCTTTTCCTGCTTGAATTTGCCCTTGGGGAACTGCTTGTAAGCCACCTCTGACATTTTCGGCTAAATACGCTGCGCTAAAAATTACAAATCCTGCGATCGCCCTTACCACTCGATCGACTTTAACTTCAGGCGGGAAAAATAAAGGTAACATTACCTGAGCCATGAATAAAATGCCAATTAGGGGCAAACCTCTAATAGTTTCGATATAGGTAATACTCAGCCAAGAAATTACAGGCATCGAGCTTTGTCTACCCAGTGCCAGTAAAAGTCCGAGGGGAAAAGATAGAACTATGCCCGCGATCGCCATCAATAAAGTTAAAAGCAAGCCATTCCATAAGCTTACACCCACAGGCTTTAGCCCTAATCCTCCACCGATTAGCCAGATCGCCACTGGACTAAACCCTAGCCATACCAGCCCAATCCACTTAAATCTTTTGAGCAGAGTTAATATCGATAGCCCTATCCCAATCCCTAAAAGTAGCCAAATCCGCCAGTACTGATCCGTAGGATAACGTCCGACTAAAAATAAGGGGAAGTTTGCCGATATAACCTGCCATTTTGCCGAAAATATCACCCATCCGAAAAAACTCGAACCCAATTGATACAGTAGGAAGCCACATATCACCGTGAGCAAACTATTAAATAGATTACTAAATAGATTTTGGCGTAGCCACTTTATACTCAAACTTATAAAGCTAGGATTCAACTT
>CAZLKI010000003.1:0-27181 GCA_964560035.1 uncultured Synechococcus sp. | reverse complement strand
ATAGATTTTGGCGTAGCCACTTTATACTCAAACTTATAAAGCTAGGATTCAACTTGCTAAGTATCATTTTGTTTACCTATCGATGCCATAATAGCCAGTATTCCTTGACCAGTCGCGGGCGGATTAAATATTTTGGATCTGCTTAAGGATGGCTGCTTGGATCTTGGCATCAAAATCTGGATCGTCTACGGTTGTGATTACATTATGCGGGCGATCGCTAATCCGATCTAAATAAGTTTGGAGGGCGATCCTATCCTCGCGATGAGAAAGGAAATATTGCTTTAATTCTCGATCGGTCATGGTTAGATAGTTTACTTGGCTCATTAAAATATCTCCCCATTTGGCGTAATTTGAAACTCAAGATTTTCAGTGGTACCAGCTAAAATATAGAGGTTTCTAGTGCGATCGTCTATACAAATGAGGTGCAGAGGTTGAAGCATAATGTAAGTTAGCCCAAACCCCAGACGATAAAGACCTCTCAATTGGATATCAGTTGGCATTTAGGGTGGCTAATTTAGGATTCGACTTTCCAATTATCATTTTGTCCGCCCACGATCACTTGCTCAAGTTGTACATGATCTTGGCTAAATTGTTGTAGAGCATTAACTAAGATATCGAGGGCGATCGCATCGGAAGTTCCTAAATCTACCCAACATCTTGCCCATCCATCTTCATACTCTACATCACTGATATTGTGCATCACCGACATCATGCCATCGTCCGCCGCATCATGATCGTAGTCTAAATCGCTAACGTCTACTCCTGTATCTTGAACTTGTAAGTTTCCAGCGTTAAAGCCTCCGAGTTTACCAATAAGAAACCACGAGTTAAATAATTCGTCCACAAGTTGCTTTTCGCGTTCTGAGGGAAATTCGCTAAACTCGATCCAAATCCACAGATCGAACCAATCACATTCTCGAAATTTAATTTTCATTCTTATTCAATCAAGCCTATAAACCGAGCTCGGCAAGGATATCGGCAGCATGGGTATCTGTTTTGATGCTTGTATAAACATGACTAATCGTGCCAGTACCATCAATTACATAAGTAACGCGTTTGGCATAACCGCCACCATCAACATCATAAGCCTTAACTAAGGTGCGATCGCTATCTGCCAGTAAGGGAAAAGGTAAACTAAATTTTTCGGTAAACTGCTTGTGAGAAGCTTCGTCATCGGTACTCACCCCAAATACTACGATATTTTTATTTTGATACTCAGCATAGGAATCCCTAAAACTGCAAGCTTCTTTGGTGCAACCAGGGGTATCATCCTTAGGATAAAAATAAAGAACCACAGGCATACCCGCATAATTTGAAAGAGAGATCGAATTGCCGTTTGTATCTTTTACAGTGAATTCAGGTGCCTTGTCGCCAATAGAAAGTGTCATATATTTGTTAAATTTAGGATTAAATTTAGGTGAAAAGATGATTGGTATTTGAGTTCAAGTGAGACATATCAAGTGATACATATTTAAAGTCATACTAGCATTTGCGTAGCCTACTAAATTTCTAAATCTGATTTCACTGAGGGCTTAATTTTACTGTGGAATAATCGGCTCGATCGCAGCATTAAATCCAGCCTGTGCTAACTTTTTTACCTGTTCGTCTGCGGCGCTGCGATCGCTAAATGCTCCAACTTGGATTACTTCTTGTCCGTTAGATCTGGCAGTAAAAGCATTGGGAACTAGGCGGCGAATTTCGACCTTACTTGACTCAGAATTAGTGGGAACCACAACTCGATAACGCAATGACACGGGTGGAGCGGGTTTGGCACGGCTAATAATAATTGTTCTATTTACAGACGCGCCTAATGGGGGCTTGAGCGCAATTGGCGGTAGATTGGGATCGATATTGGTATTCGCAGGTAATGGTTGAGTCAATTCTACAGGTGACGTTCGCACTATGACGGAATTAGGTAAGGAATTAGGTATAACTGTTCGGACTGGGACATTATTAGGGTTTTGAGACGGGAAGGTTCCGAGTAGAGATGGTCTAGGGGGAATATTTGTTTGTGATATTTGACTTGGTATTTGACCCGATATTTGCAGATTGCCACTTATATTCAAAATTTGATTTCCTACCGCCGCGATCGCCTCAGTGCCTACGTATTGCACATCTTTTTGCAGATTATAACGAATAATATTATTTCCAGGGCTAGAAGCCGTGCCCAGATTGGGATAAGTATTGGCTAAGATTGTGATTCCAGTTTGCCGATTTCGCTCAATTACATTACCTCTTAGGACTGGGCTAGAACCAGACTGAATCAATACTCCAGAGCGATTATTACTGAGAAAATTGCCAGTGATGCGCGGGGTCGCAGTTTGCCGAATAATAATACCGTAACCAGTATTTTCAAAGCGATTATTATTAATATCCGGTTGTGCTACGCCCTCAATCGACATGCCATTCGCACCATTCGTCATAAAAATATTTTTTGAAATCACGGCTGTAGATCTACCCAAGATCAAAATGCCATCTTGAGTACTTCCAGTGAAAGTATTAGAAACGATTCTTGGACTGCTACCTTCAAGCCATAGTCCATAACCACGGGAATTTCTATTCGTAACTGTAACGCCTCGTAATTCGGCTCGATCTGCACCTAAAACCGTAATATTTTTGGCAGTAAGTGTAGGTGAAAGAAAATCTCCTCCTCCCAAAATTACCGTATCTTTGCCCTGTTTAGCTTCATTACCTAGAATAATTACTCCAGATTTAAGCTGGATTGGAAATATCTCACCATTAGCGGTTGTATAGGTGCCAGGGGTAAGCTTAATTGTCGAAATATATTTTGCTTGGGCTAAGGCATTGGTAATGCTGCGATATGGAGACTGAATCGTCCCTTTGCCTGTAACGTCATTACCCAAAACAGGATTGACATGGATTATATTGAGTTTTGCAGCTTGAGGCTGATTCTTTATTTGAGTTTTAGTTTGGGCAGAAACTGAAAAATTAGTAAAACCGTCAAAACTTATACTTACTAATGATAGTAGGCAAAGGTTGGTCAAAATTGCTCGATTTACTTGGTTCAACATTACCTTAAAGAATCTCCACTCCAAACAGCAAAGTTATAGCACAACTCTAAAAAATTTGTTGCGTTCTTTCTTAAAAGTTGCCGTAAAAGCGTCTAAAGATCGTAAATCTGCTTCTATATCTGTTTTAATCTAGTTGCTTTAATGGGCGTTTTAGTTAAGCGGCATCAAAAACTTTTTGTTTGCAATACTCGCGAACATAATTACCAAAGTTTTCCAAGATACTTATTCTTTTGGAAGTAATTCATCTGGTTATTTTTTGGATTAGATGGGCGATCGCCAGACCTCAAAAAGTTCTCAATATCTTTACTATCAATAATTTCCACCACTTCATACAATTTGTAGAAACACGGTTTTGTTAGCGTAAAACTTCTTTCAATTTATGCTGGTTCCAGAGTTTATTGTATAAATCCGAAGATTTTAGTAATTCCTGATGCGTTCCCGTTGCCGCAATTTTACCTTTATCGATCAACAGAATGCGATCGCAATTGGCAGCAGCCGAGAGTTGATGCGAAATAAAAATTACAGTTTTATGTTTGGGCAAGTTTTCTAAAATCGTGGTTGCAGTTTGGTTATCCACGCTCGATAAAGCATCATCTAAAAGCAAAATTGGCGAATCCACTAATAATGCTCTAGCCAATGCCGTGCGTTGCCTTTGCCCCCCCGAAAGCGTAATTCCGCGCTCTCCAACTAGAGTTTGATACTTTTGGGGAAAATTAAGAATTTCATGTTGAATCCCTGCTTGATGGGCAAAATGTTCCACTTCAGAAATCGCTGCATCGGGCTTGCCATAACGAATATTATTTTCCATCGTGGCACTAAACAAAAAGCTATCCTGCGGCACGTAATTAATAATTGCCCGCAGATCGTTAAGCTTAATTTGGGTGATATCAATGTCATCGATAAACAATTGCCCTGAATCAATATCCAAAAGGCGAGGTAGCGCGTTGGCTAAGGTTGACTTGCCAGATCCCACTGCTCCAATTATTGCCACGGTTTCACCCGCGTAAATATCAAAATTAACTCGATCTAAAGCAGGAACAGTAGCATCGGAATAGGTAAAAGTCAGATTGCGTGCCGATACCTTACCTTTAACTCGATCCAATGGCATGGCGATCGCATTGGGCAAGTCTAAAATTGTGGGCGAAGTTTGTAAAATATTTTCCACGCGATCTATACTAACCTTACCCCGTTGATAGGTAGTGATTGTAAATCCTAGTAGGGCTGTAGGAAAAATTAAACGCTCAATATAGATGAATAGAGCGATCAAGCTGCCAATTTTAAAATCTCCTGTGGGATTAGTAGCGATCGCCTCACCGCCAAACCAGAGCAACAGCAACAAACTCACGCTGGCAATTCCGCCCAAAACTGGAAATAATAAATTTCGAGTCAATGCCATTTGTAAATTAGCATCTAATAATCTTTGATTAACTTGATTAAATGCCTTGCGCTCGTTTTCCTCTTGGGCGTAGGTTTTGATCAATGCCATCCCGCTCAGATCTTCTTGTAATAGCGAACTCGCATTCGATAATTCTTCTTGAATTCGGATCTGCTGATCTCTAAGTTGTCCGCCAAACATCTGCACCAAAATCAGCATCAAAGGATAGGGGGCGATCGCAATCAAACTCAGTTGCGGATTCAATGCCAACATTGCGGGTAAGGTCATGGTGTAGGCAAATACAGTATTGATCAAGCTCAAAATTGCAAATCCTAACAATCGCCGAATATTCTCCACGTCACTGGTGGCAATACTAATTAAGGTACCTGCGGAATTGTAAGAAAAATAACTAGGCGGAAGCTTTAGTAAATGTTCAAATAGCTTTTGCCGCAGATCGAATTCCACCGATCGCCCAATTCCAAACAGCCACATTCTCGAAGCCATTCTGAATATCCACATCACCGAAGCTAATACAGAGATAATTACGACAAAGTACATGACCTTATCGGTAGTCAAAACCTCAGATAGCTGATCGATAGCCGTACGAATCAGCCACGGAATATAAGTTCCTACCGCATTGACTAAAAATAATGCCACCGTACCTAAAACTAAATCTCGGTAGTGGGGTCGAAGATAGGAGTTAATTTGATGTAATTGCGATCGCGCCATATTTCTATACTAGCCTTATTAATTAGCGTTACGGATTAAATTCAGTGATTTGATTTGTCAATTTCGATTGCTGAAAACTGTCTTTGGATTTAGCCTTTAAAATTGCGATCGGTTTAACCTTCGGACTTTAATTTAGAATCCAATGAGATTTCAACTTTATAAATAACTTTACACTTTAGGCAAATAATGAGAAATTCATTGGCTTTTAGCAGTTTCTTAAAAAGATTCTCAAATTAGACTGTCTAAAGCCAGAATTCTAAAGTCAATCTATAACTAAAATCTAATTTTTGCGAATTTAATATCCGTGAAAATTCAAAGCGTATTAGAGCGTATTAGATTGTCAAGATTAGCAGTTAAAAGTTACCTTTTTTCGGTATCATAAGCTCCATACTCAATAAATAATTCTATAAAAGGGCATAGGCTGTGATTAAGGTAGCAATTAATGGATTCGGACGGATTGGACGTAATTTCCTTAGATGTTGGGCAGATAGAAAGGATAGTCAGTTAGAGATCGTTGCCATCAATGACACCTCAGATCCCGCTACCAATGCTCACTTATTGAGATATGACTCAATGCTAGGTATCTTCAAGGCGGATATCAGCCATGACAATGATTCGATTACAGTTAATGGACATCGCATTAAAACTACATCCGATCGCAATCCTGAGAATTTACCTTGGAATCTTTTAGGGGTTGACTTGATTATTGAAGCAACTGGAGTATTTGTAGACCGTGAAGGAGCCAGCAAGCACTTAAAGGCTGGAGCAAAGAAAGTTTTAATTACTGCCCCTGGCAAAAACGAAGACGGTACTTTTGTCATGGGTGTAAATCACGAACTTTACAATCACGACCAACACCACATTATCAGCAATGCCAGTTGTACGACCAATTGCCTAGCTCCTGTCGCCAAAGTATTAGACGAAAATTTTGGCATTGTCAAAGGCGTAATGACCACTACCCACAGCTACACGGGCGACCAAAGACTACTAGATGCCAGTCATCGCGATTTACGCCGAGCTAGAGCCGCAGCCTTGAGTATTGTCCCAACTTCTACAGGTGCCGCCAAAGCGGTCGCATTAGTATTGCCTCAACTCAAAGGTAAGCTCAATGGAATTGCCCTGCGCGTTCCAACTCCTAACGTATCAGTCGTGGACTTTGTAATCGAAACCGAAAAATCTACGATCGCCGAAGAAGTCAATCAAGCCTTAAAAACTGCTGCTGAAGGTCAACTCAAAGGTATTTTAGATTATAACGATCTGCCTCTAGTTTCGATAGATTACCGTGGTACCGATGCATCGGCAATTGTAGATTCTTCTCTAACTATGGTTGTGGGGGGAAATATGGTTAAGGTAATTGCTTGGTATGACAACGAATGGGGCTATAGCCAACGTGTGGTAGATTTGGCTGAGTTAGTAGCGCAAAAATGGGTAAAGTAATTAGATTTATTTTTTAATTTCTTAAGTAAAGCGATCGAAATTGTCCTAAAAAAGCGATCGCTTTACTGCTAGTATATTTATCTGATTATTCAGGGGTTATAGCGCAGTTGGTAGCGCACCTCAATGGCATTGAGGGGGTCAGCGGTTCGAATCCGCTTAACTCCATAAAGTAGAGTTAGTAAAGTTTTTAGGGCGTTTACTACTATTCCAATTGTTGTAAACGATTAGCCTACGATAAAAAATCGTAATAATGGCATACTGAATCAAAGTCCTAAAGATTGAGTTTTACTCTGCAAATAGTAACGGGTATGCATACGGCAAGTTTATAGTCCGTCCTAGTTTGTCTGTTTATGCAAATTTAGGCACTGAGAGGCTATATATTCCTAATTCTAAAGACGATCTTAATACTGAGTATCGACTATTTATAAATTGCAATCTTTATTTAGCTCTTACCGATGAGTCTTTAGACAATGAGATTTATATCTCAAAGAAATTTGGTGAGGTTTTGATTATCTACACTTAAGCTGACCTACGCTTACCCCGTGGGCTAAATTTATGAAACTTAATATTTTCTTGATTCTGGTTAACGTAATCAGCTAACTGGTCAAGCTCTACAGCTACGGTATTACCATCAACCAGATCGACTTTTACCATGCGATCGCTTAAGCTAATTTCTTTATTTTCAAGTAATTCAGGCATAGTAAAACCTCATAACTTATATTCTTAATTTAGCACCTAGTACGACGAGCGATCGACTAATTTGATAGATCGTACTTATTCCTCGTCTTCTGTTTCTATAGGTAAAAGATTACGATTTTCAACGTAGTTTTGTAATTTGCCAATTCCTTCTATTTCTACGGAAATGCGATCGCCTTGATGCAGAACCCCAACCCCCGAAGGAGTTCCAGTTAAAATTACATCTCCAGGCAATAAACTCATAATCTGACTGATGTATGCCACCAAAAACTCTGGGCTAAATACCATATTATCAATTGTGTCGGATTGCAGAGGTTGTTTGGAGGTTTGTAAAAATGTTTGAATTTGTGCAGTCGGGCTGATTTCTTTGACAATCCAAGGACCTAAGGGGCAAAAAGTATCAAATCCTTTAGCTCTAGTCCACTGACTATCTTGGTTTTGTAAATCTCTTGCCGTGACATCATTAGCGATCGTATAACCCCAAATTGCCCCAGTCGCCTCTTTGAGCGAACAATTAGTACAACGGTTACCAATAACTATGGCTAACTCGCCCTCGTAGTCTACGCGCTGAGATTGTGACGGCAGTAGTATCTTTCCTTCGGGAGCTAACACCGCACTGGATGGTTTCAAAAATAGTAAGGGTTCTTTAGGCATTAAGCTATCCATCTCGGCAGCATGAGCAATATAATTTTTGCCAACTGCGACGATCTTACTAGGTTCGCAAGGTGCTAATAGCTCATAGCTTTCTGGGGCAATTAGATCGTTAGTAAATTTTCCGCCAAGCCACGGGGCAGTACTTAATATCTGAACAGATTGATTTAACTGTAAAATACCGTAAAAAACTCGCTCATGACTGGCGGTTTTGACTCGAACATAGCGATCTGCCATAGTGTCTTCGATCAAGTTTTATTAATGTCCATTTTACCCAAATCTGTAGCAACTCATATAGTTTCTCTGGTTTCTCTGGTTTCTAAAGTAACAAGCTTTAAATGAGAAAGCAGTAAGCTCTAGACTTATTGATAAAAACGCGTTATTATCTAGGACTGTGATTTTTTTAAGATTTCTATGAATGCCCAAGCGATCATTAACGCAATTGAAGCCAAGTACTTAAAATCAGATCTTCCCCAAATTTATGTGGGAGATACTGTTAAAGTTGGTGTCAAGATTAAGGAAGGCGATAAGTTTCGCACTCAACCCTACGAAGGTATAGTTATTTCTAAAGCTCGTAGTGGCATTAATTCTACTATGACCGTCCGTAAGACTTTTCAAGGTGTGGGGGTTGAGAGAGTTTTTCTCGTTCATTCGCCTCAAGTTGAAAGTGTAAAGATCATACGTCGTGGAAAAGTTAGACGGGCTAAACTCTACTATCTTCGCGATCGCGTTGGGAAAGCCAGCCGAGTCAAGCAAAGATTCGATCGTGACCTTACATAAATTCTCTCGATTAGATCTGGATTATGTTAAAGTCAAAATGTAGTTAGTCTTAGAACCTTTTAAGCAAACTACAAAATTTGCGCTCTTAGTTCAGTTGGTAGAACGCAGGTCTCCAAAACCTGATGTCGGGGGTTCAAGTCCTCCAGGGCGCGCTCAGAATTTAATTTCTTACATCAAGATTTAAGATTTAGGATCAAGATTTTCAAAAAGTTATAACCATGACTCAAAACGAAGCTAAAGATATTAAAGATACTGAGAAGCGATCGCTTAACTCGAAATCTGGTATGTCTGATTTTTTTAAGAGTACTAAGGCTGAACTTGAAAAGATTGTATGGCCTTCCCGCCAACAATTAATTAGTGAGTCTGCAGCCGTAATCTTAATGGTTGTGGTTTCTGCAGGCTTGGTATCCCTTGTCGATACTATATTCGGATGGATTTCTAGTCGGATTTTCCTGTAATGTTTGCTGAAAACCAAGATATAACCCAAGTCACAGACCCTACTGTATCCCACTGGTATGCAGTTCAAGTTGCATCAGGCTGCGAAAAACGGGTTAAGCAAAGCCTAGAGCAAAGAATTCAAATGCTTGACGTTCAAGAGAAGATCGTTCAAATTGAAATTCCTCAAACTCCAGTTATTAAAGTACGCAAGGATGGCTCTCGGCTCAGTTCCGAAGAGAAAGTTTTTCCTGGTTACGTTCTAATTAAGATGTTCATGAGTGACGATGCTTGGCAGGTAGTCAAAAATACTCCTCACGTCATCAACTTTGTAGGTACCGAGCAAAAACGTCATTACGGTAGAGGTAGAGGTCATGTTACCCCTCGACCATTTGGTAGAACTGAAGCCGAACGAATTTTTAGAATTGCGGAAGAGCAGGAACCAGTTGTCAAAATCGATATGGCAATTGGTGACAAAATTAAGGTTTTAGCGGGTCCGTTTAAAGATTTTGAAGGCGAAGTCGTAGAAGTTACACCCGAACGCGGCAAGCTTAAGGCACTACTTTCGATCTTCGGTAGAGATACTCCTGTGGAGCTAGAGTTCAATCAAGTTCAAAAGAATAATTAGTGAGTTTAGATTAATAGTTTTACTAATTTTCTGAACAAGTTCTAAATTATTTAAAAGATAAGTTCAAATCAGATTCCAATTTAAATTCAAATCATTCGCAAAAGTAAATGGCAAAAAAAGTCACTGCAATCATTAAGCTGGCACTAAACGCTGGCAAAGCCAACCCTGCTCCTCCCGTAGGTCCTGCTCTGGGGCAACATGGGGTAAATATCATGATGTTCTGTAAAGAGTACAATGCTCGGACTGCCGATCAAATAGGTACCGTAATTCCTGTAGAAATCTCGGTTTTTGAAGATCGAAGCTTTAGCTTTATCCTCAAAACTCCACCCGCTTCAATTTTGATTCAAAAAGCGGCAGGTTTAGATAAAGGATCGGGCGAACCCAATCGTAAAAAAGTTGGATCGATCACTCTCAATCAATTGAGAGAAATTGCCCAAATCAAATTGCCCGATTTGAATGCCAATGATATTGATGCTGCTATGAACATTATTGAAGGCACTGCTAAAAACATGGGTGTGACCATTTCGTCTTAACTAAAAATTGAAAAGAGTCACCTAAGATTTGACTAAGTTGGCATTTTTAGATTAGTATTAAGAACTGACAAATTATTTATCGGGGGAGAGGCTAAAAACTTCGTCAAAACCCCAAGGAAAAAACTAATGGCAAAGAAAATTTCCAAGCGTTTACGTTTGGCACAAAGCAAGGTCGAGCTCAGAGCATATAAAGCTCCTGAAGCTCTGGATTTACTAAAAGAAACAGCCACTGCTAAGTTTATAGAATCGGCTGAAGCTCACGTTCGTTTGGGGATCGATCCAAAGTACGCCGACCAACAGTTAAGAACTACGGTAGCACTCCCCAAAGGAACTGGTATGACTGTAAAAGTAGCAGTAATTGCCCGTGGTGAAAAAGTAGCAGAGGCGGCGGCTGCAGGTGCAGATATTTCTGGATCTGAAGACTTAATTGACGATATCAGTAAGGGCATGATGGATTTCGATCTTTTAATTGCCACTCCCGATATGATGCCGCAAGTGGCTAAATTAGGTCGTCTTCTAGGTCCTAGAGGTCTTATGCCTTCTCCTAAAGGTGGAACAGTTACTTTCGATTTGGCAACAGCGATCGCCGAATTTAAGGGTGGTAAGATTGAGTTTCGAGCCGATCGTACGGGAATCGTCCATGTTTTATTTGGTAAAGCCAACTTTACAGTCGATGATTTGCTTATTAATCTCAAGGCATTGCAAGAAGTAATAGATCGGGCTCGTCCGTCTGGAGCTAAAGGTAAGTACTGGCGATCGCTTTATGTATCTTCAACTATGGGACCTGCGATCGAAGTGGATATTAGCTCGTTGCGCGATCTGAAATTTGGCGAAGTTAGCTAAACTGCATTAACTATTAAAACTGAGGAATATTGCCTATTTAGAGATTATTACAACTACATATTCGATCCGCAGACAGCAGGTGCAAAGCTTAATTTCCTGCCGAGGTGAAGTACATAGGGTTAATCTCTATTGCCTCGTCTTGTCGTAAGTCGGGGCTTTTATTTTTGCTTTTTACCAATGACAAATTGAATATTACCGTTTAAGGAGGTGAGAAATATGGGAAAAACTTTAGAACAAAAGCAAAAAGTAGTCGGAAAGCTGGAAGCAGAGATTGCTGATGCTCAAATGATTATGGTGCTTGACTATACTGCGTTGTCGGTAGCCGAAATTACTAAACTACGTCGGCAAATGAAGCCTTCTGGAACTATTTGCAAAGTAACTAAAAATACTCTGATGAAGAAAGCGATCGCCACCAAACCTCAATGGCAACCGCTCGAAACATTTTTAAAAGGAACTTCGGTCTGTTTGGTAGTTAAAGATGACGTAGGTGCGGCATTTAAGGCATATCAGGCATTCTTAAAAGAAACTAAAAAAACTGAATTGCGCGGTGGAGTATTTGATGGTCGTGCGTTAAATCCCGATCAACTCAAAGCGATCGCCGATCTGCCATCCAAAGAAGTATTAATGGCACAAATTGCTGGAGCGATCAATGGGGTAGCAACAAAGTTGGCAATTGGGATCAAAGAAGTACCTCAATCGCTGGTCAGGGCTATCAAAGCCATTCACGAAGAAGCGGCTTAGAAGTTGCTTAATTAACGCTTAATTAACACTCGATCGATCAAATTTACTGTTCATTCAATCCAAAATTAACTTAAGGAGAAATTCCATGTCTGTTGTAACTGATGAAATTATCGAAAAATTAAAGTCCCTGACTCTACTAGAAGCTTCTGAATTGGTTAAATCCATTGAAGAAACCTTCGGGGTGTCGGCGGCGGCTCCTACGGGCGGAATGATGATGATGGCTGCGGGCGGTGGTGGTGCTGCGGAAGTAGAAGTAGTAGAAGAAAAAACTGCTTTTGATGTAGTTCTTGACGCTTTCCCTGCTGATAAGAAGATTGCCGTTCTTAAGATCGTGCGCGAAATTACTGGTTTGGGCTTGAAAGATGCCAAAGACTTAGTAGAAGCCGCGCCTAAAACTGTTAAAGAAGGTATGCCCAAAGCTGACGCTGAAGCTGCTAAGAAACAATTAGAAGAAGCGGGTGCTACTGTATCTATCAAGTAGGTTCTGACTGCTAAATTCTAAAAAGTATCTGTGGGGATGCTATGTTGTCTCTACAGAATTTTTTTACATTTTTTATGATCGATTCTTTAACCAATCCTTTAACCGATCCGCTGTCTGAGTTATTTACCGTCATTTGCGATCGCCTCGAACATCCCAAACCTGAATCCTATACCTGCCAGTTGTTTGATGGTGGTGATAACAAAATTCTCAAAAAAATAGGTGAAGAGTCTACAGAAGTAGTGATGGCTTGTAAGGATAACGATCCCGATGCGATCGCTTCAGAAGTCGCCGACTTGTTTTATCATACGCTTGTCGCAATGGCATATCATCAAGTCAAATTGGCAAGCGTCTATATTAAACTCGAACAACGACGTTAATAAATTACCTAAAAAATTACTCATAAAAATTACTTATAAAAATACATAGATCGGTAAAATATTAAAAATGCCAACTGCTCACATACTGGGACTAGGGAAATCTGGAGTTGCGGCTGCACGTTTATTGAAATCAAAGGGCTGGCAAGTAGAGGCGAGCGATCGCGGACTCAATCCAAGTTTGATTCAGCAGCAAGCTCAATTAGAAGCGGAAGGTATTAATGTCCACTTAAACAGTAGCCCAGACTGGGAAGATCGAATAACGCAATTAGTTATAGTTAGCCCTGGCATTCCTTGGGATAGTTTAATTTTAGAAAGAGCTAGGCAATTGGGGATCGAGACGATTGGTGAAGTGGAGCTAGGTTGGCAGCATCTGGATCGCATACCTTGGCTGGCGATTACTGGCACTAATGGTAAAACTACAACTACAAGTTTAATAGCGACAATTTTTATAGAAGCAGGAATTAAAGCGCCCGCCTGTGGCAACATTGGTGTTCCTGTATGCGAAATTGCCCTTGAATCTCAGCGATCGCCTCAACCCAGTTGGATTATTGCGGAAATTAGTAGTTATCAGATCGAATCTGCACCCAGTCTAAAGCCCCAAATTGGGATATGGACTACCTTTACTCCCGATCACCTCAGTCGGCATCATACGGTTGAAGCATACCGAAATATTAAATCTAGTCTGATCGAGCGATCGCAGCAAGTTATTTTAAATGGCGATGACGGCTATCTGGCAGAAAATGGGAACTTGCTGTTTCCTCAAGCAATTTGGACATCATGTTCATCTTTTACCAATGGTGCTTATATTGAATCGGGATGGGTAAAAATTAGCGGTAAGGCGATCGTATCCCTAGAAAAATTTAAACCGATCGGACATCACAACCGCCAAAATCTATTAATGGCAGTCACAGCCGCAAATTTAGCAGGAATCCACTCAAACTTTATCGCTCAAGCTGTGGAAAAATTTAATGGAGTGCCCCACCGCTTGGAATATATCTGCGATCGCCAAGGCGTAAAATTCATTAACGATAGTAAAGCCACTAATTATGATGCTGCCTTTATGGGACTGCAAGCCATAGACACTTCCACCATTCTGATTGCAGGCGGGGAGCCAAAAACTGGAGATCCGCAACCATGGTTAAAATTAATTACCGAGAAAGCGGCGGCGGTATTACTAATCGGCAAAGCTGCGGCAGAATTTGCGGAATTACTACTTAGTGTGAATTATAAAAACTATGAAGTTGTGGAAACTATTGAAGCTGCTGTACCCAAGGCTTTAAATCTAGCAATCAAGCTAAAAGTCGATCGTGTCCTTTTCTCTCCCGCCTGTGCTAGTTTCGACCAATTTGATAATTTCGAGCAACGCGGCGATCGCTTTCGAGAATTATGTTTACAGCAAGTTGATTGAGTCAATTTTAAAGCTGAAATAACAAGTTGGAGTTTTGGGACTCAATTTTAGAATCTAGTTCGTGCCAAGCACCATAATGATTCAATATTTTTTGGACTAAATCCTCAGTCTCATGGCTGTAACTAATATCTATTGCGGCAATTTGGCTGTCATTGTAATCAAACTCCTTAGCGTTCTGCAAACATAACTCAGCCTTTAATAGAGGAACCTGACCCAAATGAGCGGCTAACTCTTTATACATTGCCAAAGATAAAGGAGGAGAAAAGCTGATTTTATGCACTCTGCAATTCATCTTGAGATTTAGTGGTAATTAAACAGCAATTTACTTGATCGATACAAACTTTCCCCCACTGCAATGCCCATCTGACCAGGGCGACTCGGTTATCAGTATCAGTTTTGGTCAAGATATTACTAATGTGATTGTCCACTGTACGTTTACTAATTTCTAACTCTGTCGCTATTTGTTGATTGGTCAGTCCTGATGCTACCAATTCAATTACCTGAAGTTCCCTGTCTGAAAGGGCTGCGAAAAATGGTTCTTGAGCGACTTGACGTAAGTTAGGCATAACTGAGGGTGATATAAATACTTAGAGTAATATGTTACCAAGATGGGGATCATTATTGGTGACTTGTTTTTAGCTTTTAATGCATTTATTAATTAAGCGTATAACTTATTAAATATTTGTATATCTTTGGTATATTTTGGCGATCTCCCAATCCCTTGATGCCGATAATGTTCAAACAGGTTTTGCCCAATTCAGATTCAGCCATTTCAAAAAAAAGTCCCGACAAAAAAGCTCAGAGTTTATATTTCTGAGCCCAATGTAGATTGTTAATCTTAATTAAATAATTTTATCCAAGTAAAAATCTTAAAGTCGATAAATTGAGTTGTTATATCTTTCTCGATTGAGTGAGTTGTCTGGCTGATTTAGGGTAAATTTATCAGCACTATTTTTGATTTTCTGCTGTTGGGCTTCGGTCAATCCTGTAATATTTAGCACATCATCCAGCGATCGGTAAGGTGCATTTTGAATTAGGACTCTACCTAGTGTTGGGTAGAAACCACTAATTTTTTTGAAGGCATTAATATTGGCATTATTAAGGTCGATCGTACTTGAATCTACTTTAATAACATTAGTCTTGGGTAATTCATTAGCATTTACTGCATTCACAGGAATACCAAAATTGCAAAGAATGGCGATCGCCCAGATAGCGATGATCGAAAAGCGAACTACTGCTTTCATTGGCTTGTATCTCTTAATTAAATCTAAAAGTTAATTTTCTTTGACATTAGCAGAAAAGATTGACATTTTCCTTGAATGGTAAAGACTATTCATAATCTGAGACTTTTGAAGCTGTGCTAGATTAAAGGTTTAGTCTTATTGTAAATCTTATATTTAAAGATATTTAAGTTATGAATTCTCAGAATTCTGACCATATTGCCATTACCACACCGCTTTACTATGTGAATGGATTGCCCCACATTGGCAGTGCCTATCCGACGATCGCCGCCGATGCATTAGCTAGATTTTATCGGCTTCAAGGGCAACCAACCTTATTTATTACTGGCACCGATGAACACGGGCAAAAAATTCAACGCACTGCCGAAGAACAACATCTCCCACCCCAAGAGCATTGCGATCGCATGGTTACAGAGTTTCAAAGTCTGTGGCAAAAACTAGATATTAAATACGACCGATTTGCTCGAACTACAGATCCAAGGCATCAAGCGATCGTCAACGAGTTTTTTCAACGGGTAAATGCGACTGGGGATATCTATCTAAGTCAACAAAAAGGCTGGTATTGCGTAGCGTGTGAAGAATTTAAAGAAGAGCGAGAATTACTAGCCGATCGCCACTGTCCTACCCATACTAATGTTGCTTGTGAATGGCGAGACGAGGCAAATTACTTTTTTCGATTATCTAAGTATCAGCCGCAATTAGAACAACTTTACCGAGATCGCCCTAAATTTATCCAACCCGAAGCCCGACGCAATGAAGTCTTAGGTTTTGTCGCCCAAGGACTGACGGATTTTTCGATTTCTCGCATTAATTTAACTTGGGGTTTTCCCGTACCAAACGATCCCCAACACACCCTCTATGTCTGGTTTGATGCCTTGTTAGGATATATAACCGCTTTGCTCGATCCTGACGACGAACCCACTTTGGCAAATGCTCTTAAAACTTGGTATCCCATAAAGCTCCATATTATCGGTAAAGACATTCTGCGCTTTCATGCTGTTTATTTCCCCGCGATGCTGATGTCGGCTGGTTTGGCAATTCCCGAACGGATCTTTGGGCATGGTCTGCTGACAAAAGATGGCGTAAAAATGGGCAAAACCCTTGGCAATACGATCGATCCCTATGAGTTAGTCCAAAAATATGGTGCCGATCCCATTCGTTATTACTTCCTTAAGGAAATTGAGTTTGGCAGAGATGGAGATTTTAGTGAAGACAGATTTATTTCTAGCGTCAATGCCGATCTTGCTAATAGCTTGGGTAACTTGCTAAATCGCAGTTTGGGTATGGTGGCAAAATATTGCGATCGCACAATTCCAGATCCGAATGTAGATATAGACATAGAAATTCTAAATTTAATCGAACCAGTTAAAGCTAAGGCAATTAGTCTGGGCGATCGCGTTAGCAGTGCCTATCAAGATCTGGCTTTTCGGTCGGCTTGCGAGCAGATTTTAGAGGTAATTTGGGACTGTAATAAACTAATTGATGATGCTACGCCGTGGAAACTATTTAAATCTGGTAAAATCGCTGAAGTAAATCAACTTTTATATAGCATTTTAGAAACTGTGCGGATCGCCGCGTACCTCCTATCACCCATAATTCCCCAATTAAGCAGGGAAATCTATTCTCAATTAAGTCTTAACTTTGGCGAAGTAGAATCGCCACGCTGGGAACACACTAACTGGGGAATATTAAAATCAGGCGTAGTCTTGGCAGAATTTAAACCTCTATTTCAGAGAATTGAGCCCAAGAGTTGAGCCGAGGCTAATAAGTCAACCTAAATAGCTCTTAATATCTCTATATATTTGACTACATATCTAAAGATAACTGGTGGAAAAACGGAACCTAATTAATTTGTCAATTGATATTGGGTAAGATATTATGATAGATCGATTAATCTTTAAAATTATCAATTATTAAGACTTTCTAAATTCAAGGCACATTTAAGCAATAAGCATATATACTTATTGCAATAAATTGTAGATTTGGATATTTATTTATAACAAACATAAGTTTACATTCCAATATTTCGCTTTTTAATTAATTTTTATACTAAAACAAATGTTAAATTTTGAAAATGACTCAGCATTCACACCCGAACAGGTGATCGAGAATCGCGGAAGAGTTGCTATTTTCATCGATGGTTCTAATTTATTCTATGCTGCCCTACAGTTGGGTATCGAAATTGACTATACCAAACTACTTTGTAGGCTCACCGAAGGCTCTAGATTGCTAAGAGCATTCTTTTATACAGGTGTCGATCGCACTAATGAAAAACAACAGGGTTTCTTACTGTGGATGCGCCGTAACGGTTATCGGGTAATTTCTAAAGAGTTAGTCCAGTTACCTGATGGCTCTAAGAAAGCAAATCTTGATGTCGAGATCGCTGTAGACATGATGGCGTTAGCTGGTTCTTATGATACGGCAATCCTTGTTAGTGGAGACGGAGATCTTGCCTATGCAGTAGATGCTGCTAGTTACCGAGGTGTCAGAGTTGAAGTGGTAAGCTTGCGCTCTATGACCAGCGATCATTTAATCAATGTAGCGGATCGCTATGTCGATCTTGAAGCAATTAAAGAAGAAATTCAAAAAATTTCAAGAAATGGTGGCTACACTTATCGACCTATGTCCGCAGTTGGCATGGGTATTGAAGATTAAAACCTACTCTAAATGCCTTTTATATACACATAAAAAAGTATAAATTAAGTTGAAATATCTATATTTTTTATAAGGCTCCTAATCAAGTGGGAGCTTTAGATTTTTATATGGCACTTTTTAAAAAGATTTTCTTAAAAAGATTTTCTAAGGAGCTCCTAAAGATCTCCAAAATACTTGCAAAATATGAGCAGACAAAGATTAGTTTTACACCCCAGTCAAATAGAGCAAATAGAGCAAATAGACTTTGATTCTGTCCGTAAGATTAATCTAATTATTAATTTAACTTTGGAGCAGCAAAATTATTTATACAAAGTCTTAAGACTAAAAACAGGTGCAGAATTTATTGCCTTAAATGGTCGGGGTATGACTTGGCGGGCGATATTGGCGGCAGAGATCGGACAAGCAAAAATTTTAGAACAAATTTCCCCGAACTCAGTATTAAATTCAGCCATAAATCCAGAATTGCAAATCGATTTAACCCTGGCGATCGCTATGCCTAAAGGAAATGGGATGGAAGATGTAATCCGTCAAGCTACCGAGCTTGGAGTAAGTAGTATTATGCCAATGTGGAGTGATCGCACTGCAATCAGACCTCATACTAATATAGGTGCTACAAAGCAAGAACGATGGCTGAAAATCGCCCAAGAAATCTCCGAACAATCCGATCGCGTATATGTTCCAGATATTCACGAGCCGCAGACATTGATAGATGTTTTAACCAAGTTTAACGATTCTCAAAGTCATTCTCCGCCTGGGAAATATATTTGCGTTACCACCAAACCTCATCCGCATCTGTTAGACTCTCTATTAAAATTAGATGGGCTACCTTCTAAAATTGTAGTTTTGACTGGTGCAGAAGGTGGTTGGACAGATACAGAAATGGCATTAGCGATCGCTCATAATTTTCAACCTGTAAGTTTAGGCGATCGAGTTCTAGCTGCTGTAACCGCTCCAGTGGTAGCATTATCCATATTTACAGCCGTTATTGAGTCCCAAAAATCTCCCAAGAATTCTTAGAGTCCCAATAATCCTAATTTGAAAGAATGCTAGTTGCTAACCATATTCAAGCCATTCTCAATATTCCGACAAATGGTAAAAATCTGCATTGCATAACCGATCTAGTGCAGTCTGTGGTCGGAAGATCTGAGGTAAGGATAGGAATTTGCAGTTTATTTTTAAGACATTCTTCCGCTAGTTTAATTATTCAAGAAAATGCCGATCCAGACGTGCTTTTAGATTTAGAAACTTTCTTTACCCGTCTCGTTCCAGAATTATTACCTGAAGATTCTAAACTCTATCGTCATTCAAGTGAAGGTAGGGATGATATGCCCGCCCATATTCGTACAGCCTTAACCAGCACTTCGGAAACGATCCCGATCGCTCAGGGAAAATTGTTATTAGGACTGTGGCAGGGTATCTATGTTTGGGAGCATCGTAGCTTAGGACGTAACCGCGAAGTGGTGGTGCATATTTGTGGAAATTAGACCAGCAGTAGCTAAGAAGTCCATGTCAAAAACTCCGTTCGGATCTCAAAAAGTCAGATCTCAAAAAGGGCGATCGCCTACTAAAACTCGTCCTGATAATCGACTTAGTAAAAATATTAAAGGGAACAAAGGATCGTGGTTTAAATGGCTCCAGCCGGGCTTACTGGTAAAAAGATGGCTATTTTTAAGTTTTGTCGGTGGGATTTTAATTGTTTTAGGGTTGGCAATCTCGATCAAACTCACGCCCGTATTATTCATCAGCCGCTTACTTAATAACCTTACCGAAAGCCTAGTTACGCTGTTACCAAGTCATATTAGCGGACCTTTGGCGATCGTAATTGGATTGGCTTTGCTGTGGTTAGGGCATAAGCAAGTCTTAGGATCGATTACCCAAGTGCTAATGCCTGATGACGATCAAAAGCTGGTCGATAAATTAATTACCCATCACAAACTCCATCGCGGGGCTAAATTAGTGGCGATTGGGGGCGGTACAGGGCTATCTAATTTATTGAGAGGGCTAAAAAAATATAGTGCTAATATTACGGCGATCGTGACTGTTGCTGATGATGGTGGCTCTTCGGGTCGGCTGCGGCGAGAGCATGGCGTTTTACCACCGGGTGATATTCGCAACTGTTTGGCAGCTTTGGCAGACGAAGAAAAATTAGTTACAGAATTGTTTCAATATCGCTTTCAAGCGGGAGAAGGTTTATCGGGACATAGCTTTGGTAATTTGTTCCTAACTGCCATGAGCGAAGTTACGGGCGATTTGGAAAAAGCTATTACTGCAAGCTCTAGCGTTTTAGCCGTGCGCGGACAGGTATTACCTGCAACTTTAGAAGATGTGGTGTTGTGGGCAGTATTAGAAAACGGAGAGTATATTGAAGGCGAATCAGCTATCTCTAAAGCAAATGGGGTAATTCAGCAAATAGGCTGTAAGCCCGATCGCCCGAAAGCAGTCCCCCAAGCAGTTAAAGCCATTACCGAAGCCGATTGCATAATCATTAGTTCGGGCAGTCTGTATACCAGTATTATCCCCAATTTATTAGTGCCAGAAATTTTGCAAGCGATCGCAAATCGTAAAGTTCCCTGCATTTATATTTGTAATATTATGAGTCAGATGGGTGAGACTCAAGACTATACGGTTGGGGATCATCTTCAAGCCTTAGATGCTGTGGCGGGAATTCGTTTATTTGATGCGGTTTTAGTCCAAAAATTTCCACCATCTCAGCGATCGCAGGCTAAATACCAAGCTCAAGGATCGCATTTTATCGAACTCGATCGAGATCACCTTGTTGCCCTAAATTGTCCAATATTATTAGCCGATGTAATGGCAGAGAGCCCTAATGGTTCTGTCAGTCATGACTCAGATAAATTATCGGGCGTACTGTTGCGTTGGTACAATCGACATTGATAGATTGCGTAACAAATTAAATCAATAACTTAAAACTGGTAACTTAAAAAAGTTCATGACTGAAACATACTCTCTCCAAGTTAAAACTGATATCTATAATTTGACTACAGTTCAAAAGTGGTTTGAGCAGTTTGGGCTTACTCAGGAAATAAATATTCCACAGAGAGTTCTACAGCAGATGAATTTATTATTGGCTGAAGGATTTGCTAATGTAATTTGTCATGCCCATGAGTATCTATCACCCGATACACCTATAGAAATTGAGGTTAGCTTTTTTACTGACGCTGTAGAGCTTAAAATTTGGGACTTTGGGCAGCCTTTCGATCTGTTACAAAAGTTAGAAGAAATTCAGTCCCAAAAAATTGATGTTTTTGATATTGATAATCTTCCCACAGGCGGCAGAGGTCTACAAATTACGCAAGCGATCGCCGATCGGTTTAGTTACGAACGCATTGATAATCGTAACTGCCTAATCATCTATAAAAATTTCTAACTAAATATTTCTAATTCAAAGTATTTTTAATTCAAAGATACCTAATTAAAAATATCGCTAACTTTAATTTTTAGTTCTGGAATTAACGTAGTAGTAATTTTATCGTTACTACTTAAGACTACTTCATCATAAAATCCTTCTGCCAAAGTTAAAATAGTAACCTTATACTCATTTGGATCGACAATCCAGTATTCTAAAATCCCACGTACTGCATACTCCGAACGCTTAAACCGATAATCTCTAGCAGCATTGCTTTTACCTTGTGAAACAACTTCTATTGCTACTAGGGGCGGGGGCATATCTGGGGCTATTGTACCTCTAGTTTTATCGATAAGTGCAGCTTTACAGTCTTTTCCTAAGATCATTAAATCTGGAATCCTTACCTTTCTTCCATCAACTTCTAACATAATCTCTTTATAACTTAGGAGTTTGGCAGGTATGAATTTTAATAACTGGACAAATAGCTCTCTAGCAACATCACAATTAAAGGCTGATTCTGTCGGCATATCTGTTAATTGTCCATCTATAAATTCATAACGAGTATCACTACCATCGTCAAATGTGTGAAAGTCTTCAATGGTCAAGAACTTATTAGATACAACAGTTTGAGTCATAGTTATCGCCTGAGTTTGCATATAATCATTCTAGCTCTTGCCTAGCTTTTGTAAATACATGGCATTCTTAAAGAAATATACTTAAATCTAAGCCTGTGAAAAATGTCTATCGTATCCTAGATGCCAACCTCGATCGCGCCCGTGAAGGAATCCGAGTCATAGAAGAATGGTGTCGCTTTGGATTAGAGAATCCATCCCTAACTAGAGAATGCAAATATCTACGGCAAGAACTGGCTAGTTGGCACAAAGACGAATTTCGGCAGGCGAGAAATACTTCTACGGATGTTGGTACTAGCCTCAGCCATGCCAATGAAGAACAACGGCGGGATATTCATGCGGTTTTAAGTGCTAATCTTGCCCGCGTTCAAGAAGCTTTACGAGTGCTAGAAGAATACAGCAAAATCGATAACCCAGATATGAGTGTGGCGATCAAGCAAATGCGTTATCAAGTTTATGTGCTTGAAAGTGCCATGATAGGTCGAAGACAGCAGCACCTCCAAAAGTTAAATGATGCTCTACTTTATTTGGTAACGATGCCCACCGCTAATTTGCTGGAAACTGTGGAAAGTGCGCTTAAAGGTGGATTGTCCTTAGTACAGTATCGAGATAAAGATGCTAATGATACGGAGCGGATGGCGATCGCCTCTAAGTTATGTGAATTATGCCACAGATATAATGCCCTGTTTTTAGTTAACGATTGCGTAGATATTGCCCTAGCCGTGGGTGCAGACGGAGTACATTTAGGACAGCAGGATTTCTCTATTGTCGCCGCTAGAAAACTCTTAGGACAAGATGCCATCATCGGACAATCAACCACCAGCCCCGAAGAGCTAGAAATTGCCATTAATAATAATGTTGACTACGCAGGCGTAGGTCCAGTCTTTGCCACTCCAACCAAACCCGGAAAAGCCGCATCAGGATTTGAATATGTAGATTATGCCGCTAAAAAATTAGCAATTCCTTGGTATGCGATCGGGGGAATTGATGCCGAAAACTTGTTCGATGTAATTAAAGCTGGGGCAAAAAGAGTGGCAGTGGTGCGATCGCTGATGACATCCTCCAATCCTAAATTAACTACTGAGAATCTTCTCAACCAACTGCGATCGGTAATTTAGCTAACAGGTATAAAATTGAGCAACCCTAATCGCACCTTAAAATCGCACTATAAAATCGCAATATAAATCAGAGTTATTATAGTCGTGAAAGCTTACTCATAAAAGTTATAAGTAAATCAATGCTTCTAAAAAATTATAACTAACGCTTAAGACCCCCCACTAAGCACCCAGAATCCTTATAAGAAATATGAAAGAAATAGCAGATATCAGAAATAATTTATCCATACCTTTAAAAATTGGTAATTTTGAACTAAAAAGTCGAGTCTTTCAGTCGCCATTATCGGGAGTGACAGATATGGTATTTCGGCAATTAGTCCGCAACTATGCCCCCGATTCGATGACCTATACGGAAATGGTTAATGCGACAGGGCTGCACTATGTAAACGAACTGCCAAAAGTCATGGAGATCGATCGCGCTGAAACCCCAATTAGCATTCAACTTTTTGATTGTCGTCCTAATTTTTTAGCCGAAGCAGCCCAAAGAGCAGTAACAGAAGGCGCGGATACGGTCGATATCAACATGGGTTGTCCTGTCAATAAAATCACTAAAAATGGCGGTGGCTCCTCGTTGTTGCGTCAACCTGAAATTGCCGAGGAGATCGTGCGATCTGTCGTTAATGCTGTAGATGTGCCTGTAACTGTCAAAACCCGAATTGGTTGGTGCGAAACTGAGATTAATATTTTAGATTTTGCCAAACGGATGGAAGATGCAGGTGCCAAGATGATTACAGTTCACGGTCGCACTAGAGCGCAAGGTTATAATGGCGCAGCTAAATGGGAATGGATTAAAAAAGTTAAAGAAATTCTCACAATTCCAGTGATTGCCAATGGAGATATTTTTTCGGCAGAGGCAGCGATCGCTTGCTTGGAGGTAACGGGAGCCGATGGCGTGATGTGTTCGCGTGGTACTTTGGGATATCCATTTTTAGTGGGAGAAGTCGATCATTATCTTAAAACAGGCGAATATAAACCCAAGCCTAGTCCTTTAGAACGGGTACAGGTTGCTCGCGAGCATTTAATTGGATTGTATGAATACAAAGGCGATCGCGGCATTCGTCAAGCCCGCAAACATCTCACCTGGTATTGTAAAGGGTTTAATGGGGCGGCAACTTTACGGGGGAAATTATGCTTGATTGAAACTTTGCCCGAAGGCTTAGAAATACTCGATCGCACCATAGATTTACTAGCCGATAGTATTACCAACTACTAATTTTGAATAACTTTTAGTCTAGAGTTTCGTAAATAGGCATTTTAAAATTAGATATAGAAATTTTTGGTAACACTAGACATAGATTTTTCTATCCTAAGAAATAGGTTTGATTCAGTCGAATGGTGTAAAGTTATATTTCTATCCGCTTTTAATGGCATTAATAAACTTTACATACTAGGATGCGTTAGCATCTGTTTAATTCAATCAAACTAAAAAATTGTTGGACTTTATGATTTTACAATTATCAGAAATTGTCTGTCCCTACAGCAAACTTGACGTTACTACTGCTCCTAAATTTAAGTTGCAAGTTAACTCAGAAATTGAAAAAAAGCCATTAGTTTTGGTAATTAACTTAAAAAATGTTACCCAAATGGATAGTACGGGTCTGGGGTGCTTGGTGACAATCCTGAGAAAAATCAGAGAGGTAGGCGGAGAAATGGCGATAAGTTCGGTATCTGGTCAAGTGAGCGAGTTGTTTGAATTAACTTGTATGGATAAAATTTTCAAGGTTATTCAACCTACTTCTTAATCACTTCTTAGTCTTAGTTTTTTGCTTTTCGCGTTCCTTTTCTCTTTTGTTAGCATCTCTTTGTGATTTTGCTTTCGTTTCGGCTGCGTGTTGTGCTTCACGTTTTTCTTCTTCTACTTTAGATAAATAGTAATTATAATCACCTGTGTATAGTCTTAGTTCGCAATCTCGTACCTCCACAATTTTGGTTGCAACTTGAGAAATAAAATAGCGATCGTGGGAAACAATTACTACAGAGCCTTCGTATTCTTTTAAGGCATCTTCTAGCATTTCTTTGGCAGGGATATCGAGGTGGTTGGTCGGCTCGTCTAAAATCAGAAAGTTCACGGGCTGCATCAACATTTTTGCCAATGCCAAGCGCGCTTTTTCGCCCCCACTTATGTCTCCAACTTTTTTAAATACCGTATCGCCACTAAATAAAAATCTTCCGAGTAATCCCCTGACTTCTTCGGTGGTCATTTTGGGAAAGTCATCGTGAATGGTCGCGATCACGGTTTTATGCAGGTCTAGTGCCTCGGCTTGGTTTTGCTCGAAGTAACCGGGAAGGACGTTATGCCCCAGTTCGATTATGCCCTCGTTGTAAGGCTCTAAGCCCATAATCATTTTGAGTAAACTCGATTTTCCCGCTCCGTTGGGTCCGACAAAGGCAATGCGATCGCCCCGTTCGATTTCTAAAGTGGCACCGATAAATAAAATCTTGTCACCGTAGGCATGACTCAAATCCCTGATTTCGGCGTTAACTCTGCCCGTGCGAGCAACTGGAGGAAATCTAAATCTCAACCCCCTAATTTCACTATCTGGTGCTTCAATGCGTTCGATCTTGTCTAGTTGTTTCTCGCGACTTTTGGCTTGGGTACTGCGGGTAGCACTGGCGCGGAATCGGTCTACAAAGGTTTGTTGTTTGTCTAGATATTTTTGCTGGCGTTCAAAGGCATTCATTTGCGCTTCCTGTGCCTCGGCTTTTTGTTCTAAGTAAGAAGAATAATTACCCAGATAAGTTTGCGATACGCCCCGTTCGGTTTCCACAATTTGCGTGCAGAGTCGATCCAAAAATTCGCGATCGTGCGACACAATTACCATCGGCGTTTTTAGCCCTCTCAGATAGTTTTCTAACCATTCAATCGTCTCCAGATCTAAGTGGTTTGTAGGTTCATCTAATAACAGGACATCAGGAGTTTGTAAGAGGATTTTGCCCAAACTCATCCGCATTTGCCAGCCGCCGCTAAATTGATCGACCGTGCGATCGCTATCTTCTTGCGTAAAACCTAATTCGGGCAAAATCTTATCAATCGAGCTTTCGAGTTCGTAGCCATTTAGAGCTTCAAATCTACGTTGTAGGCGATCCATTTGCTTGAGTAGATCCTCAAAGTCATCATTTTCGGTGAGATGTCCCATCTGTGTGTGGACTTTTGCCAGTTCGGCTTGGCTGTCGTTTGCTTCTTTAAATACTCGCCAAAACTCACTTTTAACAGTACGGGTGGGATCGACTTCAAATTCTTGCGTTAAGTAAGCAATCTTGAGGCTGCTAGGTCTGACTATTTGTCCAGATGTCGGCTCTACTTCACCCGCAATGATCTTTAACTGCGTGGATTTACCCGCACCATTTACGCCCACTAAACCGATGCGATCGCCAGTTTTAACTTCCCAATTAACGTCTTTAAGTACCTCGCCTGTGGGGTAGATTTTTTGGATGTGTTCGAGGCGCAGCATAGCGTGTTAATAATTTGTGAATTTTAGATGAAATTTTAGATGAAATTTTAGACTGAGTTGTAGTTTGAGCTTTAAGCTTAGATCTAGTTGAGATCTCAATAGAAGGATCTCTTAAATAAATTTTAGATGCAATAGATCGAAATTAAATCGTGAATCTAGTAATGAATCTTTAACAAGACTACCATGCTGATTCTATACTTATCTTTCTTCCGCAAGAAGACTTTCGGTTTACCGATGGGATACTTCGGCTACGCTCAGCAACAGAATTGAGGTCACTATCTGACTGATTTAACCACATAATACAACAGTCAAGGTTAAACTCTTTTGTCATCGTGAAACAGTTAAGACACACTTTAAGGCATAAATCGCCTGACATTGCGGCTCCATCATTACTGGTAGGATGTTAGAAATTTTGTATATCTTCAAATTACGAACAAATCAAGTCAAAATATGACAAATATGATTTAAACGCAGGTTATTCAGGTTTACCGAGGAAGTCCATCTTGCCAACTTCTACCCCAGAATGTCTGAGAATGTTGTAGGCAGTAGTGACATGAAAATACAGATTGGGCA
>CAZLKI010000002.1:14553-38922 GCA_964560035.1 uncultured Synechococcus sp. | reverse complement strand
CTGAAGAAATCAAACTAGCATATCGCAAGACTGCCCGAAAACATCATCCTGACCTTAATCCTGGTGATAAAAATGCAGAGGAGAAATTCAAAGACCTCAATGAAGCAAATGAGGTTCTTTCTGATCCCGAAAAGCGGCAGAAATATGATCGCTTCGGACAACATTGGAACCAGCCGAATTATACTGAAGCCCCAACTCCCAGACAATCATCAAGCGAATCATCTAGGGGTTCGAATGTAGAGAATGACTTCGATCGATATGGAGACTTTGATTCATTTATCAACGATCTATTAGGTCGACAAAGATCATCTTCTACTGGATATCGTTCACAAGCTCCTGCACCTGATACTGAAGCTGCGATCGCCCTCACATTTTCTGAAGCATTTCATGGAGTCCTGAAGCATCTTCTCCTTGATGACGAAACCATTAATGTCCGCATTCCCGCAGGCGCAACCACAGGGAGTCGGATCAGAATCAGAGGTAAAGGTCATCCCAGTCCGTTCTCTCAACAACGTGGCGATTTATATTTAACTATTGAACTTTTACCCCATCCCTTCTTTCGGTTTGGAGGTGAAAATCTTGTTTGTGACATTCCCATTCGTCCTGATGAAGCAGTTCTAGGGGCAGAAATTAATGTGCCGACTCCTGATGGTAGCGTATCCATGAAAGTACCAAAGGGAATAAAATCTGGACAATCTCTGCGACTTCGAGGCAAAGGATGGACATTACCAAAGGGAGGTCGAGGTGATTTATTTGCCAAACTTCAGATTGTCACGCCCCAAGACCTCAGTGCGATCGAGCAAGAATGTTACGAAAAAATCCAAGCGCATGCCAGCTTTAACCCACGCAATCAGATAGAGGAGATTCAATTATGACCCCTTCAGACAACTCATCCAGTAATGTTTCAAGCAGCCTCTCAACCAGCGTAGTTTGCCTCGAAGGTGAGCAACTTTATACCTTGGAATATGCAGCATCCATTACAGAGACTTCAATTACGATAGTTCAGGTTTATGTGGAGTTGGGTGTAATTGAAGCGAGCGGGGCGATGCTCCATAGTCGGGAAATAGCACGCATTGCTCAGATTCAAAGATTAAGACAAGACTTAGGATTGAACTTAGTTGGAGCGGCGATCGTGCTAGATATGGCTCAAGAAATTGCTCAATTACGCGCGCGGCTCAACTCCCATCGTTCCAATCTGCCATGAGAAATTCATCCATAGAACCGATATTGAATCAAGAACGTAGCGAAATGCTGCAACATTGGCAAGATTGGTTAGAAATGCCGATGCTGGCGCTGAGTTTTACTTAGTTGGGTTTATTTATTGTTGAATTAGTTTGGGGACTAAATCCATTATTAGAAGCGATCGGAATTACGATTTGGATTATCTTTATCGCCGATTTTTGCTTCAAATTCATTCTTGCTTCCCATAAGCTTTATTATCTCAAGCACAATTGGTTGATCGCCTTTTCTCTAATAATTCCTCCTCTTCGTACCTTTCGGATTGTGGGAATTATTCAGTCAATTCATACAGTTCGAGGAATTCAGTTATTAGGAATCATGACCAGAACTAATAGAGGAATGAGACTATTGGCTGCAAGTGTGGAACGTAGAGGTTTTGGCTATGTGGGTGGTGGCTTTATCCGTGATTATTCTATTTGCGGGGGCGGCGGGAATTTATGCCTTTGAGCGCAAACTTACGGACGGTTCTATCGGGATTGCGGACTACGGCACAGCCTTATGGTGGACAGCGATGGTAATGACAACGATTGGTTCGGATTACTTTCCCAAGACAGGAGAAGGTCAGGTACTCTGTTTTTTAATCTTTTTGTATGCGATCGCAGTATGTGGATATGCAACGGCAATGTTAGCGACATTTTTTGTGAATCAAGATGCTGAGGATGATCTAGCAGCGATCGCGAGTACAAAATCAATTCAAGCTCTCCACGCAGAAATCAGCTTATTACGAACTGAGATTCAAGAATTTACCCGAAAAGATTTAGACAAATGAAAATAACCAAAAAAACTGAAACTAAATCCAATCAAGAGGATTCATCCAAAGCGCTGATTGAAATTGCCAACTCTCAGGTCAATCAAGTTTTACAATTACTCAATACTTCACAAAAGGGACTGAGTGAAACCGAAGCAAAACGGCGGCTAAGTAAATTTGGCTTGAATGAGATTCCCCGTGAAAAAAATATACCTTGGTACATCCAACTGCTGAAGACAGTAACTAATCCGCCTTCGCTCTTATTAATTGCCTTGGCTATCATTTCTTTATTAACTGGGAGTGCGATCGCCGCCGTGATCATTTCAGTTATGGTAATTTTTGGAGGTTTACTGCGCTTTTCTCAAGAATTTAAATCAAATAAAGCCGCAGAAAAACTAAGAGAAATGGTAAGTTCCAATGCCAGTGTACGTCGCCAGAATTTTAATCAGAATTTTAATAAAGATATAGATTCAAAGGAAGAAAAAGGAATTCTATCTGGCAAAGAAATAGCGGTGAAGCTATTGGTACCAGGTGACATTATTTTTCTGGCAGCAGGAGATATGATTCCCGCCGATCTCAGGCTAATTGCGGCAAAGGATTTATTTCTTACTCAGTCTACGCTTACAGGAGAGTCTTTACCTGCTGAAAAACACTTAGATCTTCTAGATAACAAAGAGAAGAATCCCTTAGAAATGGTTAATCTTTGTTTTATGGGAACTTCTGTAGTTAGTGGTTCTGGAACTGCCGTAGTTGCCGAAACTGGTAAACGAACCTATCTTGCCTCCTTAGCTAAAACTCTGGGAGGACGCAAAGCCCGAACTAGCTTCGATCGAGGTATAAATGGTGTGACCATGCTGCTGTTGCGGTTTATGCTAATCATGGCTCCCTTAGTATTCTTAATCAATGGCATCTTAAAACATAATTGGGTTGAAGCATTCACTTTCGGTTTATCGGTAGCAGTAGGACTAGCTCCAGAAATGTTACCTGTGATTGTCACCGCAAATTTGGCAAAAGGAGCGATCGCTATGTCTGAGAAAAAAGTGATTGTCAAAAACATTGATGCGATTCAAGACTTTGGCTCCATGAATATCCTCTGTACTGATAAAACGGGCACCCTTACTCAAGACAAAATCGTTTTACAAAGACACCTCGATCCCTACGGGCAAGAGAGTACCGATGTCCTCAAGTATGCCTATCTTAATAGCTTCTATCAGACAGGCTTAAAAAACTTATTAGATATTGCTGTACTCGAACATGGTCAGGAACTTAAACCCTTAGAGATTGGCAAAAATTATCATAAATTTGATGAGATTCCTTTCGACTTTGAGCGGCGACGGATGTCTGTGGTGATCGAAGAAATGGGAAAGCAGCACGTTCTAATTTGCAAAGGAGCGGTAGAAGAAGTGCTAAAAGCTTGTACCCAACTGAAAGTGAACGATCGAGTTATCTCAATGGATACGTCAACTCATAAAAAGGTTGTTGATTTGCAAACAGAACTCAACTCCGATGGATTACGGGTAATTGCCGTTGCCTACAAAGTAATGCCAACCGATCAGACCCATTATGCGATCGCCGACGAGAGTGATTTGATTCTCTTAGGCAACATTGCCTTTCTCGATCCACCCAAAGACTATGCTGCTCAGGCGATTAAAGCCCTAAAACGTAATGGCGTTGATGTAAAAATCTTAACGGGGGATAATGAAATCATTACGCGTAAAATCTGCAAAGATGTAGACTTACCTGTCCATCATGTCCTCCTGGGAAGCGATATCGAATCTCTATCCGATCAAGAATTAGCGGAAGTTGCCGCAACCACCACCATTTTTGCCAAATTCTCACCTACTCAAAAAGCCAAAATTATTCAGGTGCTACGCAAGAAAAATAACACTGTGGGATACATGGGAGATGGGATTAATGATGCGGCGGCTTTACGAGAGGCGGATGTAGGAATTTCAGTAGATACAGCCGTGGATATTGCCAAAGAATCAGCAGATATTATTTTATTAGAAAAAAATCTGTTGGTTTTAGAATCTGGCATAGTTGAAGGTCGTAGGACTTTTGCTAATATTATTAAATACATTAGAATGTGAACTAGCTCTAACTTTGGTAATATGTTCAGCGTGTTGGGAGCGAGTGCCCTTCTGCCCTTTTTACCGATGCAACCCGTGCAAATCTTGATAAATAATCTCCTTTACGACTTTTCCCAAACGGGCATTCCCTTCGATCATGTTGACAAAGAAGAACTGATTAAGCCGCCAAAATGGAAGATTGATAATATCCAGCGATTTATGGTTTTCATTGGACCAATTAGTTCTATTTTCGACTATTGCACCTTTGCCCTGATGTGGTTCATATTTGGTGCGAATTCTTTAGATAAACAAGCTTTGTTCCAAACTGGTTGGTTTGTAGAAAGCTTGATGACTCAGACCCTAATTGTTCATATTATTCGTACTGCCAAGATTCCGTTCCTGCAAAGCTGGGCTTCCGCTTCAATGCTGATGATTACGGCGACAATTATGGGTATTGGCATATATCTACCATTTTCGCCACTAGCTTCAAGTTTAGGATTCGTTTCCTTACCTTCGGTTTATTTTCTTTGGCTAGCTTTAATCCTCACTTGTTATTGTATCTTGACTCAATTTGTAAAATCTTGGTTTATTAAGAAATATGGATATAAATAAGGTCATCCATATATCAAAATCTTGATGAATAGAGTCCAGATATCGAGAACTTTAGAACACATTTTTACTTCGGCACCTCTCCCTATTCCTTAAACTGGGAAGGGAGAAATTGATCTTTGAAAGTGATTTTAAAAGATCCCACTGCTCAAACTGTAATCATCAAAAAGTAATTGCTTATATTAGAAATTCCTATACTTGAATGCCTTAAATATAAGATAAAGTTAATTAAACATAAAGGAGAAAGTGATGCCCAAAACCCCTATGCAGATATCTGGACAACCAATCACTTGGATTGAGCGCAATCTAGTTGTGCGGGCATTAGAGTCAGTACAAGATTTGATTATAATTTCCTTGTGTATTGGCTTATTTGGCGTGATGGTACTACAGCTTAAGGATATGTTTACTTCTTTGTTATCACCATCTAATTTCCATTTTCATGAGATTACGGCTGACATTCTCTTTGTGCTGATTTTAGTTGAGCTATTTCGGCTATTAATTATTTACTTACAAGAGCATCGGGTCTCGATTGGGGTGGCTGTGGAAGTCTCCATTGTTTCAGTTCTGAGGGAAGTAATTGTACAGGGGGTTTTGGAAACTCCGTGGGTGCAAATTTTAGTCACCGGTAGTTTTTTACTGGTATTAGCAGCTTTGCTTTTGGTAAGAGCATGGATTCCGCCTACATTTGAGGGCATAGATCCTGAAACTCGAATCAGCCAAGCTTATAATTCCCATAGGGAGGTATCTAAGCATTGATCGATCCTGCAATTAAGCTTCAATAATTACGCGCAGGTTGCTCTGCTTTTTATTGACTCGACAGGTAATACTCCCTTCCCAGTAGATAGTTAGATCTAAAAAATGGGGCATTTATGAATAGGTTAGAGCAACTAAGTAGCTAAGCATAAGTAAACTGATAATAGGAAGTAGCAAAACCATTATCGTCATAGCGAGAGTTTAGAGCAGATTGTATAGCAAAAGCTAAATCGTCTTCAGGATTAAACATTTGCCCAGATAACTGATTACGCTTTAGATGCTGCCACTCGAGTTCAATGGGATTCATCTCGGAACAATAAGGAGGTAACTGAAATAAAAATAAGCCCTTTTCTTCCCAGTCAAGAATCTTAGCTTTTACAGCTTTACAAGTATGAACTGAGGAATTATCCTGATCCATAACTGTAAAAGCCTTGGTTTGGATTAGTAAATCTGCTGCTAATCTGGCTTGCTTATCCATAAATAAAATATATTCTTGGCTAGTCATACTGCCAACGCAAAAAACTCCGTCAAATCCAATCTCTGGTTCAAAAAACCCCAATAAGCTAATCCGCTTACCTCTATTTTTAGTTTGTTCAAGCCGTTTACTTTGCCCTTGTTTGATCCAGCCATACTGGACAGATGTCCAACAACTAAATCCTGTTTCATCTAAAAACTCGATTAAATTTGCCGCTCTATGTCTGGGTGTTGGCGTTACCAGTGCTGCCGCTAATACAATAATTGCCTTTTTATTCGCTTTAAATCTCTAGGAATCCAATTTATGTCTGGGATTATTTTCTTCTAGTTAATGAAACTAATAACCAAACAAACAGAATAAGCTCAACCAAGTTTGGCATAAATCTCTGTGGAGACAAAAAATTAGCCATTCTTACTCTAACTAATTCACCAAGCCAAATAGAATCTTCTGAGTCCTAAAAACACCTCAAAATTAATCTAAGCTACAACCTTTAGTAAAGATTCATCTAAAGTCTGATTTGCAGGAATACCATTACCATATACCTCACAGGAGTTATTAGGGCTTTCAATTAATTTAACTCGATGTAAATCTACACCTAAATCATTTAAGGGCTGCGTTAAAGCATTTTGGATATAAATGGCAATATTTTCGGCAGTAGGTACAACATTAGAAAAGTAGAGAATATCTTTATTCAAAAACGTATGATCTAGCGGATCGAGAACGTAGCGATCGACAATATCCTCAAACTTCACCAAATCGGCAATCATCCCAGTGCGATCGTCCATTTCACCTTTGATTGTCACTTCCAGATGATAGTTATGTCCGTGTCCGTTGGGTCGGGCGCATTTGCCATAAATTGCCGTGTTTTCTTCTAAGCTCAAGTCATCTTTTGCCAGCCGATGTGCAGCCGAAAAGTGATTACTAATTGTTAAATGGGCTTCCATATTTTTTCCTTGATAATCTGCCCACAGTTCGGGGCTTTCAAATAGTTGAATATTGACTATTGGTAAATGAGGTTGAAGTTTCTGCCAAATTATCCGCGCGATGTTTTCTGTAGTCGGAAGGCTATGCTCAAACTCTACCCAAACGGTGTTGAGATAACTAAAATTAAGTTGAGAGGTAACTTCTTTGGCAATTATGTGTTTGACATCGGAAAGATTTAGCACCATTCCGCTTTCATCTATTTCACCAAACATAGATACAAATAAAACATAATTATGTCCGTGTCCCGGAAACTTCGTACAAGCTCCAAACTGCTCTATATTCTCAGCTTCTGAAAGTGAGGGCAGCCAGTAACGGTGACTTGCAGAAAACTGAGCGCGTCGATTAATTACACATTTGGGCATGGTTTAGCTTGATTGTTGCTTTATCTTATTTTTACTTTACAAGGTATAGGGTAACATTTTTGCCACAAGTCCTAATTATCGATGCCCTCTTAATTTGTTAATAAGCACCTTTCTTGCCCAAAACTACGACTACAGTTCTCAATAAAATCTCAAAATCTAGTTGCAGCGACCAATTTTCAATATAGGCGGTATCGAGGCGAACCACATCATCAAAATTTAGAATATCCGATCGCCCCGATACTTGCCATAAACCTGTAATTCCGGGAATAACCTAATGACGAATTAGGTGGTGCTCGGAGCAGTTGTTATAATCTCGAAGCGATAGCGGGCGAGGTCCAACTAAGCTCATATCGTAATTGCTCGACTACCCCCCCTAAAACCTTGTAATGTATAACTGGTTAGCATTGTAAGGTTTAGAGTTATTTTTACTTAAACCCTGAAAGCCTTATTCCTTGTTAATTTTACTATAAGAACTGATTTTATACTAAAAAGCTAAGTCTTGAAACTGAGTCTGGGAAAGAGTTTGCGAGGGGTCGAGCAATTACCCTTTTTTTTATATTTATTAAAAGTAATAGTGGTTATTTGCCTCCACAACTTCCACTAATTTCTATTCCACTGCTCTCACTTAATACTCGATTAAAGACTGGCTTAAAACCGAATGATAATGAGATCGCTCTCCTAGTCCTTAAAAAAGATAAGTAGAGCGATTTTTTGATTGGGATGTATGGATATTCTGAGCGATCGCTTTCTTAAGTTCAAACTCGATCTTAGGGGTCCAAAACCTCTCTGACAGCACTTTAAACCTCACAGGTCGCATTTTTTATGATAGTTCAGGATTTGGAGTAGATTATTTTGCAGGTTTTGACCTTTTGAATAGCTTGCCTAGATCGTCAATTAAAGGCTTGGCTAAGATTATTAACTTTGGCATAGCTATAGATAAGACTGTCGGCGGTATAAGCTTCACTTCCTGCGATCGCGTTAGTATACAATCGAAGCAGTTTTAAAACTGCAAACAAAACTGGTCACTATGCAATTCATCAATCCCAAAATTGATTATGCCTTCAAAAAGATATTTGGCTCCGAGCAAAGCCATGAAATTCTGATCAGCTTTCTCAATGCCATGCTTTACGACGGACTAGATAAGATTCAAGCCATCAAAATTCTCGATCCTTATCTAGCACCCAGACTGCGCGGCGTTAAAGACACTTATGTTGATGTAAAAGCGACGATTAACAATGATGAAGGCGAATCTTCCAGCGTTATCATCGAAATGCAAGTCTTGAATGTGGAAGGATTTGAGAAACGTATTCTCTACAACGCTGCTAAAGCCTATTCAAATCAGCTTGATGTTGGTGAAGATTATACAATTCTTGAGCCAGTAATTGCCTTAACCATTACTGACTTTGCCATGTTTCCCGAACTGAATCAACTAATTTCGCGCTTCATTCTCAAGGAAAAGACCTATCTTGTCGATTACCCAATCTACGACATCGAGTTAGTATTTATCGAATTGCCGAAGTTCCAAAAATCCTTAGAAGAATTGAAAACTCTAACCGATAAGTGGTTGTATTTCCTAAAGACTGCAAGAAAACTGGAATCAGTTCCAACAGTGATGGATGATATTCCCGCTATCAGAAAAGCATTTGCGATCGCCAATCAAGCCAATCTCACCCGTGAAGAATTAGACGATCTAGAACATCGCGCTATTTTTATCCACGATCAGCGCAATGCAATCAAAAAAGCGGAACGTCTGGGACTCGAAGAGGGAATCAAACAGGGTATTGAACTAGGAATCGAGCAAGGTATAGAACAGGGTGAGTTAAGAGCTAAGCTCGCGATCGCCCAACAACTGCTTGGTATTTTAGAGGATGCCGAAATCAGTCACATGACAGGGCTCGATCTTGATGCGATCGCTCGGCTCCGAAATAATTGAGATGCGTCAAGCATAAGAGGTTAGATATTTATGTGTACTGACACCATTTTCTACTAGTTGTTTCTGACATTTCATGGATTGCTATTTCAGCTGCTCGGTCAACCTGTAGAAAATGCCGATCGCTATCAATTCATATCGGTAGAAGTTAAAGAAAAAGCATTTCGATTTGATGGAATTTGGCTGATAGATGGAGTAAATGTAATTTCCCAAAGTTTAATTCCTTCAGCCAGTTCTAACTTTAATATTGCCAATTCTACTGACTATAACGGTGATGCAAAAGCTGATATTCTCTTCAGCGATCGACTTACTGGGCATAATACGATTTGGTTGATGGAGTGAATCCTGTCGTGCGATCGCTTACAGCTTCTGCTAGTCCTAATTTCCAAGTTAAAGGTGTGGGTGATTTTAACGGTGATAGTAAAGCCGATATCCTCTACAAAGATCTTTTAACTGGTCAAAGTGCTTTATGGTTAGTGAATGATAAGGCGATCGCTTTCAAAAGCTTTATCGATTTCTATAATTCTGCGCTAATTTAATACGTTAGGCGATCGCTTTGGTGTAATCTTTACTAAATAAATAATTCTCTAGAACTATGAGCGTAACAAATTGGACGACCGAAGCTGAAACTAAACTCAAAGAGGTGCCTTTCTGGGGTAGATTTTTGGTGAGAAGAGAAGTGGAAAAGTTTGCCCGAAATATGGAGGCAAAGGAAGTAAATTTGGATATTTATAATTTAGCTAATCAAAAATGGTTATCTATGAGTAAAAAGAATTAGGAACAGAAATAATTAACTTATAAAAACGATCGCATTTTCCCAACATTCATCAGTCCGTAGGGATCGACTAATCGTTTAAAGTCTAGCTGCTCTTGATTTACAGTTTTCATACCGCCATCTTCAAGAATATAAGTATGCGGGTTGGCAATCAAAACTCCACGATCCTCATGATATTTGATAATTTGCTCTAGGCGATCGCTCGTTGTAAATTTCACCACCTGAATCGCCGCAGGAATTACTTTCCCACCCATCCGAATAAACTCTAAGTGCATCATCACCTCATCGCCAAAGTATCTATACATCTCCATTACTGTATCCAAATCTAAAAACAAACTTTGTAAATAGGTTAGAGAATTATCAGTAGTGCGCGCGTGCAGGGTTGTGTGATTCCAAGAAAATTCTACCAAGGTTAGACCTTTACTTGCTTCTTGGGCAGACTTCTCATAACAATTTTCGCCCTTGTATTCTTGCACTAAAGACTTGAATGAATCTAAATCGGATTCAGCAACTAAGACCAAAACACAGTGAGAGCGATCGCGAATGTATGACTTTAAAGGGATAAAAAAGCTAGGAATAGGATGGGCATGGACGCTAATCATTTTTTTAATGATGCCGTCAGCATTACCCAAAGCTTCACCAAATCTGGCAGCCACCTCAAAATCCTCAAAAGCCACTATACATTCCGCCCATTGATATGCTGGAGCTAGTGGCAGTTCTAACTCAGTAATAATGCCATTTGTTCCGTAAGCATGGTTCACTTTCTGCACATCGTCACCGCGCAGTTCGATCACTCGGACTGTATCCTCTAGTGTTACCACTCTAACTGCTTTTAAATTGCCGCGATCGCGGAGTTGCCCGTATAAAACCGAACCAATCCCGCCACTTCCACCTGCAATAAATCCTCCAACTGTGGCACTTCTTACTGTAGAGGGAACCATCCGACTTTCCCAACCAATTTCTTGAGCTTTTCTATCTAGCGCGCCCAGTCTTACTCCTGCCTCCACACAAGCCGAACCTGCCTTAATCCATTTAATCGCTTGCATTCGAGTAGTATCCAAGATTACGCCCCCGTTAAGTGGTACTGACTGTCCATAATTCCCCGTACCCGCGCCTCTAACTGTCAACGGAATGCGATGATTGACACAGGCTTGAGCGATTTTAATTACTTCGGTTTGATTTTGGGGACGTAATACTAAATCTGCAACTTTATTCTCTAAAATTGGCGTGAGAATTGGACTAAAGCGAAAGTAATCTTCCGATAGTTTTGCGACTTGGGCGGGTGAATTGATAACTTCAATACCTTCTAGCTCAAATAGAAAGCTTTGGTAATCGTACATAAGGATTATTAGAGTTAATATCAGTTGGATTATTAAGCTAATTTACTCTAATTTGAGTTTGGAAGTTGATCGCCCAGATATTTTTGTCAGATATTTTTTGGTAAAGTGTTTGCATAAAGGCTTATTTTAATATTTTGATTGAATCATGCTTAAAAGATTAAAGCTAAGTGGCTTCAAGTCAATTAAAGAATTGGATCTAGAAATGCGTCCTTTAAATATTTTGATTGGTGCAAATGGAGTAGGTAAAAGTAATCTTATTTCCTTTTTTAAAATGCTCAACGAAATGATGGCTGGGCGGCTACAACAATATATAGGAATTTCAGGTGGTGCTCAAACGCTTTTACATTTTGGGGCAAAGGTAACATCCCAGATTGAAGCTCAATTAGAGTTTGAGGTAGAACAAGGAAATGATCTGTATGACTTAAGATTATCTCATGCTCCCAGTGACACACTGGTCTTTACGAAAGAGAGATTAAGCTTTGTCCCAATCAATCAAAAAACAATACCTCCGAATAAGTCAAAAATTGACTCGTTAGGTACAGGACATCAAGAGACGAAGATCGGAAAAGCTGCAGAAAAAAAAATGCCTACGGCTACGCAGATCGAATATTTATTAAGTCGTTGCCGTGTTTATCACTTCCATGACACATCCTCAACTGCAGGGGTACGTCAAGCTTGTTATGTTGGTAATAACCGAATGCTCTTCCCATATGCCGAAAATTTAGCAGCATTATTACTTAGATTTCGTGACGAGAATGACAGTAAGGCTTATCAACGGATTGTTTCAACTGTTCGCTTGATCGCTCCTTTCTTTGATGACTTCGATTTCAGAACAGAAAATAATAGAGTTATGTTGGAATGGCGACATCAAGGTTCGGATCAAATATTTGGGGCACATCAACTTTCTGATGGCACTCTGCGAGCAATATGTCTTACTACTCTACTTTTACAGCCAGTAGGTGAGCTTCCAGAATTAATTATTGTCGATGAACCAGAGTTAGGACTTCATCCATATGCTCTTAATATTGTCGCATCAATGTTTTCTGAAGCTTCACAAAATACCCAGATTCTAATCAGCACTCAATCTAGTCCTTTTTTAGATAACTTTGAACCAGAAGATGTAATTACTATTGATAGAGAAGAGCGGGAATCAAAATTTACTCGACTCAATTCTATAGATCTAGAGGTTTGGTTAGAAGAATATAGTTTGGGTGAGATTTGGGAGAAGAATATTATTAATGGAGGTCCTCATTAATGGTACGGCTTTATCTGATTGTGGAAGGACAGACTGAGCAGACCTTTGCTGATAATCTTCTAAAACCTCACTTAGCAGGATACGGGGTTTATATGAATAATTCTGGAATGATTGCCAACAGTAGAAAAAAAGGTAAAGTAACTCGTGGAGGTGGTCGCAACTATCAGCAAATGAAAGACGATATTTTACGCCGTCTGAAGCAGGATCGAGATCGAGATGTTTTCTTTACGACAATGATCGACCTGTATGCGATCGCTCCTGACTTTCCCAAACTAGATGAGTCCCAGAAATTACAAAAAAAGCCTGTGGAGCGAGTGGAATTTTTAGAAAAAGCTTTTAGCGAGGATATTGACGATCGTCGTTTTATTCCCTACCTCCAATTGCATGAATACGAGGCATATCTTTTTGCTAATCCCTCGTACTTTAATGATTTTTATTATGATTCTTATGATGACTGTGAAAAGCGAGTTCAGGCACTTGAGGAGATCGCTGCTCAATACGAAAATCCAGAGCTAATTAACGATAGCTATGAAACAGCGCCCAGTAAACGTATTATTGCTCAATTTCCTGTCTATGAAAAAGCAAAAGTAAGAGTTGGCTACCAAATAGCTGAAAAAATCTCTCTGCAAGTCATCCGACATAAATGTCCACATTTCAATAAATGGTTATTACAACTTGAATCATTGGGTAAAAAAGTTTAGAAATTAACTAAAAGAGTCTAATCATTCCATCATCTATAATCAAAAATAGAATACAAAAAAAATAAATGCCAGAACTAGCCCAAGAAGTCGATCGCCGTCGCACCTTTGCCATTATTTCTCACCCTGACGCGGGTAAAACTACTCTTACCGAGAAATTATTGTTGTATGGGGGAGCAATTCACCTTGCGGGTGCGGTTAAAGCCCGTGCTTCTCAGCGTCATGTTACATCTGACTGGATGGAATTAGAGCAACAACGGGGGATTTCGATTACTTCTACGGTGCTGCAATTTTCCTATATGGATTGTTGTGTAAATTTATTGGATACACCCGGTCACAAAGATTTTAGTGAAGATACCTATCGCACTCTTGCTGCCGCCGATAATGCCGTAATGTTAGTAGATGCGGCTAAGGGCTTGGAAACGCAGACTCGAAAATTATTTGAAGTTTGCAAATTGCGCGGACTCCCCATTTTTACCTTTATTAACAAGCTCGATCGCCCTACCCGAGAGCCTTTAGATTTATTAGATGAGATTGAAAAAGAACTCGGCTTAATTCCCTATCCGATGAATTGGCCCATTGGTACGGGCGATCGCTTTAGAGGAGTATTCGATCGAGCTAGTCAAACGGTGCATTTATTTAAGCGCAGTGGACACGGACAAAGGGAGGCAGATGTAGAAATCATGTTGTTAGACGATCCTCGCCTTGCGGAAATTATCGATCCCGATCTGTATGCCCAGTTTCAAGAAGATCTAGAAGTTTTAGAAATTATGGGGGCAGGGTGGGATGAAGAAGCAATGCACTCGGGCAAAATGACACCTATATTCTTTGGTAGTGCCATGACTAATTTTGGCGTGGAGCTATTTTTGAAGGCATTTTTACAACACGCTTTGAAGCCTACTCCCCACACCAGTAATATTGGGGAAATTGCTCCGACTGATGAAGAATTCTCGGCATTTGTATTTAAGCTTCAGGCAAATATGGATCCCAAGCACCGCGATCGCATTGCCTTCGTCCGGGTATGTTCGGGCAAGTTTGAAAAAGACATGACGGTCAATCACGTGCGCAGTGGTAAAACTATTCGGCTCTCTCACGCTCAAAAGCTCTTCGGACAAGACCGAGAAATTATTGAGGAGGCATATGCTGGGGATGTGATTGGTCTAAATAATCCCGGAACATTTGCGATCGGCGATACGATCTGTGGCACTAAGAAATTCAAATATGCAGGGATTCCTAGTTTCTCTCCCGAACTATTTGCCTACTTGCGATCGCCCGAACCATCAAAGTTTAAGCAATTCCGTAAAGGAGTTTCCGAACTTAAAGAAGAAGGCGCAATTCAGATCATGTATTCTATCGATGATGCCAAACGCGATCCTATTCTCGGTGCTGTAGGACAGCTACAATTTGAAGTAGTTCAGTTCCGTTTACAAAATGAATATGGCGTAGAAACACTCTTAGATACTATTCCCTACTCTGTTGCCCGTTGGGTCGAAGAGGGCTGGGAAGCATTAGAAGAAGTGGGTCGTTTATTTAATACTTTTGTGGTGAAAGATAGCCTAGAACGTCCCGTGCTGTTATTCAAAAATATTTGGAATCTCAATCAAGTTGAGTCCGATCATCCCGATTTGAAATTAATGGCGATCGCTCCGCTTTAATTTAAGTTACTAAAATTATAAAAATAAATTTATGAGTAAGCCTAAAGGGAACAGTTCAACCTTACCTAAATCATCTGGATTTGGGGCAGTGAGACCAAAACAGGAAATCATAAAAGTAGAGCAAGTAGCAGTTAAGCAAGAAAATAAGCTATCCCAAAATATTGGTTTTGCTGAAACTATGCAGGGCATGCAGTTAGCCATAGCAAGTGAACTTATTAACGAAGCATCGTTAAAACTAAATGGCTATACCTTAGAGATTCAAGAACTTGTACTTCCAAATTCAGAGATTGGTTTTACATCTAGTTCACATAAAATTATTGAATCCATTGAAAAACTAATAACAATCAAATCTAAGGTAATAGCAATTCTATCTTGGGGGGCAACTATAGCGAATATTGCCAACCATGTAGTAAATACCTTTGATATCCGTTTGCCAGATGAACTGTTAGATACAATTTCTTACGCCTTAGAACATCTAATAGAGATGTTTGATGCTGCTCTGAATGATATTCCTAATATTTCTATTCTGGGAATAACCTTATCTCCAGATCAAAAGCAAGTTTCTGAAACAAAATCGTTAATTTCTAGAACTCTGGCTAAAATTGACAAAATTAAACAAGAGATCGCTGAAGGTTATGAAGACTGGGGTGCTGCCGAACAATCCGCCTCCGAAAGACTAATGGATGACAATACAGATTTTGTTTCTGGAGAAGAAATTTTAGACTTGATAGAGCGACTTGAAGCGGGTGAAGATGTTTGACATTAAATTTCATTCAAAAGCATCTAAAGAGATTCAAAATCTATTAATAACCAATAGAGAAATTAGTAAAGAAGTTAAACAAATTTTGCAAGATTTAGCTGAAAAACCATACTTTTTTAAAAAGAAAAAAGGAAAATTGAAGTCTTGTCGAGCCTTAGGATTCAAAGTTAAAGGAAATACATGGCGTCTAGTTTTCAGAATTATTGAAGCAGAAAATCAAGTGGAAGTTTTGGCAGTTGCTTTACATGATGAAGCATACAGTTCAGCAGAAAGACGGATTTAAGAAAGTATTGAAGTTTGCATAAAAATTTAAGTGGGAATTTGAAATTAACGGCGATCGCTCCGATCTAATATTCAGTCTAATATTCAGGCTGAGAGCCGATTAAGAATATCTCTAGTAAAAGACAATATTTTGTCGATCTAGATTTAGGCAGAATCAGAAAAATTTAATCTGCGGATTTTACTTCAGTTTTATGCACTGGGAATTCTCTGAGGAGATACCAAAAGATGATGAGATTCAGAATAAAAACAATCAATTTCAGGATGGAAATCCCCTTTGTTAACTCATAAATCTCAGGGGGAATACTAATGCTCACAACCCCAATTACTAACCATCTCGCCCAAGCTTTTTCATACCACAAACCGATCGCTTCGATCGCGGTCACAACTGCGTAAATGGCTAGTCCAACAGCACTAAATTGCAAAGTCCTTGGGTTAAAGTTTAAGATTTTTTCTAATACCCACGCAATAATTCCTTTCTTTCCAGTTAGAGCTACTGATTCGGCAAAATTTTGTAAATCCTCATAATTCTTAGAAGCTAAAAATACTGCCATTGCCGCGATCGCAAATAAAGCAGTATTAAAGGCTTTATAGGAAACAATTGCAATTAATCCGTTCGGACGGCTACCAATTTCTGACATATTTAATAAACTCTCTGACAAAAAGATAACTTGCTAATTGTGTTCATAACTCTACATCTAAAATAACTTTATCCTCTTCTTTACCGATTGTGGCACTTCCTTAATAGCTCTCTTTTCTGAACTCTTGGGCTGATTGAATATTTGTACCCTTTGCCCAGATTCCTAAATGTTGGTTTTGGGCATTTTTTTCAGCTTCACTATAGCCTTCACAACCTTTACCAGATGGGCTATAAAATTCGGCATAGCCTTGGGCGACTAAAAGTTTATTAATATTACCGCGATCGCTGATAATTTCTGCCATAAACCGACCAATGCGATCTCGACCCAAGATATTCAACTCAAAGGGCTGATTATTAACTAGGGCTTTTAGTACCTTGCGCGCAGTCTGTCCTTTTGCCTGTTTTAGTTCGGGGGCATCAATGCAGGCTAAGTGTACCTGAGCTTTGATCCCGTTGTGGATAATTGTAATATTGTCACCATCATAAAATTTGACCGTGTTAAATGCCCATGCAGGAGCGCAATTAACTAGATTAATTAACAGGCTTAAAATCGAGACTAGAAATATGACTAAAATTTGTGGCATTCAATCTCTGTATTTTTGTATTTCTTAGGACTTGCGCACTTAAGTTAATGGAAACTTTGTGTGGTGAGAGTTTGAGAGCTTCGTCCTCAATTGGGGCTATGCCCCAAACCCCTTTTTAAATATAGGTTTTCTTTTTACGCTGAGTAAGTCCTATTTCTCTAAAGATCGATGTGTGTAAACGGCTTGGGATTATTACCACTATAATCTGCCACAATTTGTCCTTGTCCTTTAAGTTGATATTTATAAGTTACCAATCCTTCCAAACCAACGGGTCCACGGGGTGGCATTTTTTGGGTGCTAATGCCCACTTCGGCACCAAAGCCATAACGGAAGCCGTCAGCAAATCTGGTAGAGCAATTGTGAAAAACTCCCGCCGCATCCACATCACTACAGAAAGTAGCGGCAGCATCGGGATTTGTGGTGGCGATCGCCTCTGTATGCTTGGAACCAAAGGTATTAATGTGCGTAATCGCTTCTTCCAAAGAGCTAACAATTTTTATCGCCAAAATCAAATCACAGTATTCCGTTGACCAATCGGATTCAGTGGCAGGATTAAGATTTGGACATAGTTTTAAGGTTTGTGTGCAGCCTCGGAGTTCGACATTCTGCGCTTGTAATGCTGGTACTACTTGCTCTAGGAATTGCGAAGCGATCGCCTGATGAATTAATAAAGTTTCAATGGCATTACAGGCAGCAGGATATTGAGTTTTAGAATCGACCGCGATCGCCACTGCTCGATCTATATCTACCGAACGATCTACATATAAATGGCAAATCCCTTCAGCATGACCTAGAACGGGAATATTAGTATTGGCTTGAATAAAGCGGACAAACTCATTGGAACCACGGGGAATGATTAAATCGATCTGCCGATCCATTTGTAAAATCGCCATAGTTTCCGCACGGGTGGTTAATAATTGCACTACCTCAGGCGAAACTTCTGTGTTGCTTAGACATTCATGAATGATGATAGCGATCGCCTCACAGGATAAAACCGCTTCACTTCCACATTTTAATAAAGCTCCGTTACCAGATTTAATCGCTAAAGCCGCAATTTGCGTAACAGCATCGGGACGTGCCTCAAAAATTACACCTAATACTCCCAACGGACAGGTAATTCGTTCTAGGATTAGCCCTGTGTCTAGCTCTCGATAAATTTGTCTGATGCCTGTAGGATCGTCTAATCGAGCGACTTCTTTAACTCCTGCTGCCATCGCTTTAATCTTATTAGGGTTCAGCTTCAGTCGGGCAATTAACGGTGCTGCTAAGTTCGCTTCTAAGGCATTTGTTACATCTTTTTGATTCGCTTCTAAAATTTGCTCGCTATGTTTAGAGATAGCCTCGGCGATCGCCTCTAATGCTAAATTTTTAACGGCATTATCAAGTTTTGCCAAAGCTCGGGCGGCAGATTTGGTAATTTGGACGGTCTCTAAAAGCGATCTCATAGGTCATTCTAAAATTAGTCTTAAAATTATATGGTAGTTATGGTGTGGGTTAACCTCTACGATCTATTTGAGGTCAAGCTGAATATTAAACTACGTTTCTAAATCATTCAATTATTTGTCAGGAGGTAAAATCCCAAATAACTTGGCTGCCACTCCTAATAATGCCGCAATTACTGCCAAGAAAAAGCTACGGTTGAAAAATTCTTGATTACTCAATCGCTTATCAATACCATCTAACTTTGCAAATAAATCTGCCTGACCGATCTTTACATCAGTCAAGGTTTGGTTGACCTCGACAAATTTCTGATTAACCTCAGCAAATTGCTTGTCCATCTTTTGATTAACCTCAGCAAATTGCTTGTCCATTCTTTGATTAACCTCGGCAAATTGCCTGTCCATTCTTTGATTAACCTCGGCAAATTGCTTATCCATCTTTTGATTAACCTCGGCAAATTGCCTGTCAATCCTTTGCTCGAACTTTGTCAAAAATTCTTCGAGAGTATAGGTGAGTGTTGTTTGCGTAGTCATAAAGTATTAGAAAATATTTTCTTACTTAAGCATAGTCCTAAAAAATATCGTTAGGCTTAATAATTTATTTTATAAAGATAGAAAAGGCAAGGCGATCGGCTATAAATAGAGCATAATCTTCCTAATTCTCGCTCCTTTAACTAAATCTAAAATTGCATCTAATTGTCTTCCAAAGTGCTGTGTATAAATCGGAGATCGCGTTTGAGAAAGCTTTGTTCGCCTGAAGTTGTTTGGACCACTGCCATCAGCATTCCGACTTTAACTATTGTCAGCTTTTCGAGAAAATGAGGACTACTCTGGTCTCTGATTTGAACGCGATCGCCTATTTGTAATGCTCTAATTGTGGTTGATAATTCAGGTTTAATAGAAATAGATTCTGGTTTAGATTTGGGGCGATCGCCTGTTTTTTTCTCCAATTTTTGGTCGAAATCCTTTAGCTTTTTTACCAGCATTTCCTCTATTTTGGCTTCCAACTTATCTTCTAAGAGGCGATCTAAAATTCTACTCAAACTAGATTCATCGGTACCTAGCATTAACTTTATCGATTGTTGGATAACTTCTGATTCGCTGCAACCTAGATCCTTTGCTTTAGATCCGATCGCCCCATACATCCAGCTTTCCAGTTCAATTGTTAATTGAGATTTGGGCATATCAACTTAATTAATACTGGTAATCAGGTTAAGCAGATCGTCGGTCGAAATTTTACTACTAGCATCAGTACCTTCGAGCAAACTATCGGCTAATTCGCGTTTGTGTTGGTGCAGATTGACAATCTTTTCTTCGATTGTATTTCGAGCAACTAGACGATAAATAGTAACGGGGCGAAGTTGTCCAATGCGGTGGGCGCGATCGCTGGCTTGATCTTCGACGGCAGGATTCCACCACGGATCCATATGAATTACATAGTCGGCTTCGGTGAGATTTAAGCCCGTCCCCCCTGCTTTAAGACTGATTAAGAATATATTTCCCTGTCCTGCTTGAAAGGCATCGACTCGTTTTTTACGTTCTTTTGCAGGAGTACTACCATCCAGATATTGATAGGTAATATTTTGTTCGTCTAGGTAAGCCCGAATGATATGAAGATGATCGACAAATTGACTGAAGACTAAAGCTTTGTGTTTGTTTTCTAACAGTTCGCCTACGACTTCGCCAAATAACTGCAACTTAGAACTGGGAATGGGTTGATCGGGCATGACTAACTGGGGATTACAACACATCCGCCGTAGTTTCATGATTTCCGTGAGAATCTGGAGATGTTTGGCTCCACCTTTAGCATCACTATTGGTTAATTTGGCGATCGCCTCTCGTCTTAATGCCTCATACATTGCCTGTTCATCTCGGCTTAAATCTACATGAAGCAAGATATCGGTACGCGGTGGTAACTCTTGCAAGACTTGAGACTTGGTACGGCGGAGCATGAAGGGCTGAATTAGTTTTCGCAGTCTGTCGCTGGCTTCTCGATCCTGCGATCGCTCGATCGGATTGGCAAATTCTTGATTAAATTTCTCAAGGGAACCTAAAAGACCAGGATTGATAAAACGGAAGAGATTCCATAATTCGCCCAAATGATTTTCAATCGGCGTGCCTGTGGTGATTAGTTTAAATCCTGCTTGGAGTTTCATAGCTCCTTGAGATCGCTTAGTTGCGAAGTTTTTAATCCATTGGGCTTCATCTAAAACTACAGTCTGCCACTCGACCTTAGCCAACATTTCTGCAACTTGTTCCTGCTGTAATAAGCCATAGCTACAAATTAAAATATCAAAGGCTTTGAGATTATCTATTGTTTCTTGGCGATTTTTATCCAGATTACTGAGTTGGATGATGTTAAGAATTGGGGCAAACTTCTCAGCTTCACTCACCCAGTTTAAACAAACGGATGTCGGCGCAATTACTAAAGTCGCTCCTGCCTCTGCCCGACTCAAAATTAAAGCCAAAGATTGCAGAGTTTTCCCCAAGCCCATATCATCTGCTAGACAAGCTCCTACACCCCAATGTGCCAGTTTAGACATCCAGTTAAAGCCATCAATTTGATAGTCTCGAAGTTCGGCTTGGAGCGTGGTGGGAAGCTGCGGTTGCAGGTGTTTCATTTCCTTTAATCGCTTGATATGTTCTTGCCAGTGGCGATCGGCTTGGACATCTCCCGCGTTATCGATAAATTCTTCCAGGGCGATCGCGGCTAAAGGATGGAATCGAGTGCCTTTACTATTGGTTTCCGAATACGATCGCAAAGTATCTAATTGTTGGCGTAAAGCTTGAGTTAGAGCTAAAAATTCGCCATTACCTAAAGGCAGGAATCGACTGGAAGTATTTCCCAGTAGCTGCATTAATCGTTGCATATCCACTACCTCTTCATCGCTGAGCCTTAATTCTCCGCCTGCGGCAAACCAATCATTTTGGCGTTGAATCGTTAAACGCAGATCTCCCAGCCCCGATTGTTGCTTGATCCGAAACTTCTGTCCTTGCAGCCATTCAACGATCGCGCGATCGCCCAGTTCTTGTAGTTCTAAAAGTAATTCCAAACAGGTTTCAGGATCGTCAATTACAGATTCACCTTGATATTCAGGATTAGCTTCGATTTGGGCTAAAAGTGTGGGACAGTCAGCGATCGCCGCCGTTGCTAAGGCTTGTTCCAACTTTAAATCGCGCGTAGTTTGCATCCTAATTCCATCGATTTCGGCAATCACGGTTTCCCCACCTCTACCCGGCTGATAGTAGGATCCGCCACTGGCAAAAGGTCGGGTCAGAACAGCAACTTTCAAGCCACCGCCCGCAGGTAACAGGTGAAAGTGAGGAGTAGGCAGGGCGGGAACTTCTTCGGCTCCAACGCCACCGCCAATATCGGAGTGTACGGTCACAATCGAAGCGATCGCATTGATCGCATTGAGAACTCTTTCTTTGGCATATTCAGGCACTTCAAGACGATGATTAGCTCCACTACCATTTCCACTGCCGTTTCCTAAGATGGCGGCAATACGCTGATGTTCTGGCGTAATCTCAATCACTTTTAGCTTGGTTGGAGATTCCTTCACTACGGCAACTTCCTGATCTTCATCGATACTGGGAAAGAATTCTAAAATTAATCTATCGGTTTTTCCCGCTCTGACTAAAAGTTCGGGTTCTCCTCTCACCACATCTACTCTAACTGTGGGCGAATCTTCCCAAAATACTAGAGGATGATCGATTAAAGCGGCGATCGCCCCATCACTAAACTCATACTCAGCCGAACCATAATAATAATCGGAAGTCACTTTAATCTCAGCACAAACTTTGAGGTCTTGATTGGTAAGATATTCTACCTCTCCTGTCTTTTTCAATCGCTTTAAAGCAATATTCCGCCCCGCACTCCATACCCCTTTGGCATTAACCTTTTGCTCCTTGGGTTGAATTGTCCAATTCGTTTGATCGCTAGTCTGATTGTTCTGTTGGGATAAATTAATAAACCAAGCCAGTCGAAGACTTTCCCCAGATTTGGGCAGTGTTGGGGCAACCGATTGTAATCTTGACAGCGCATTGAGGGATATTTCCCATGATTCTTGGGGCTGAATGATGTCAACTAGAGCGATCAGATTCGCCTCTTGGGGTAAAGCTTGATGCCGAATCGTGCTTGGTAATTTTTGTAGCTTCATCAATAGCTTCTCGGCTTGAAAGGCGATCCAGTTGTAACCCGCACTTTCGGCTTGGCGACAAAACTGAAATAGAATATTAAGCAAATTGGCTCTGGCAAACTCCATATTTACCCAATAGATACATAAACAAGTAATCAATACTTCAAGGCTGTGATTAAAATCATGATGGTCAATTTGGTATGTCAACCGATCGAGCGTGATTTCATTGGTAAGGTTACTTTTTTGCGATTGATCTCCCTGCTGAAATTGAATCACAGCTTTTAAGCGATGACTAATAAACGGAAGTGATTGGATGAATGTGCGAGAGCTTACATATTGCTCGGCTTCGGTCAGGCGATCGCCATCTTTAAGTAATGCTAAAACTAAAATTAAAGTAGCAAGGGAATAATCTTGTTTGGATTTCTTCGCAGTGGTCTTACCTAAAACCGCAGTCAGATCGGCGATCGCGCCTACATTATCCCCTACTAGAAACTTCGACCAACCCCAAAGGATTTCGCGATTTCCTAATTGTTGTAGATGAGTTTGCGCCGTCTCCACATATCCCCTAAGCAGTAATTGCTGAATCCACAGATCGTAAAGATTCCCTGAAGCCCGTTCGCCTTTTGCCGTTAGTTCTTTTTCGAGTAGAGCGATCGCGCTATCGGCATTAGTTAATCTCAAAACCGAAGCATCTAAAATCGCCGACATCCCCCGTTCGTAAAAATCTTGGGATAGGGTACTAAACCAGTCTGGATCGAAGGGATTATTGCACACTAGCAACAGTAAATCTCCTATTCCTACCTTCTCTTTAGAACTGGCAAGGGTGAGAAAATCTTGAATCTGTTTTTGCAGAAATATCAAATCCTGCCGATAAATACCAATGCGCGCTTCGCGGACAAATTGCCCGTAACTACTAAAGCGTCGTACATCCTTTCTGTAACTGGTGGAGATCGGTAACTCGGCTTCGATCTGTTGCACCATTGACTCAAAGATTCCCGACTTTACAGCATCACGGGTGGCGATTTCGATTAATAAAGAATGACAAGCAATGCCCAAATTGTTCTGCTGTAAGATGTTGGCTTTTACTAAGCGATCGCCAACGGTTTTAAAACTGATAGGATTGAGTTGCTTTAAATATTCTTCTCTAACTACAGCACGCAGACATCTTAAAAAATCATTCCGATTGCATGGCGCATAGATTAAAGAGGCTAGTTGGACTATCACTTTCTCTAAGGCTGGCAGTTTGCGGTAGATTTCGACCAGTTGCGATCGCAATTTTACAGACTCGATAGAATCAGCCATAGTTGAGAGCGTATTTTAAAATATTCAATCCATCATACTATTTTCTTTATAAATCACAAATATTAAAAATTTACCATTAATATTTTTTCCAAATATTTCCACAATCAAAAATTTGCTGTATTAAAATCTACTTAAATTCAATCAATTTACCCTTCAAAAAAATGACATTTGCAGAAATTTAACACAGAAGATAACATAACGAATACCTCAGACTTTAACTTGCAGCCCAGCCTTAAAACTACCCGTTCTAAACCATGATCGAAAGCCCACAAAATTCAAAAACCCAGATCTTAAAAAACTTCTGGTACGGTATCGAACACAGTAATAATGTTAG
>CAZLKI010000002.1:0-14453 GCA_964560035.1 uncultured Synechococcus sp. | reverse complement strand
AAACCCAGATCTTAAAAAACTTCTGGTACGGTATCGAACACAGTAATAATGTTAGAACCAAGCCGAAATCTCTAACTTTTATGGGGCATGACTTAGTACTTTATCGTGGGAGTAAGGGACAGGCGATCGCTTTAGATGGGCGTTGCGTTCATAGAGGCACAGATTTGGGGGCAGGATGGACAGAAGGAGACTGCATTCATTGTCCCTATCACGGTTGGAAATATGAATCTGATGGAGTTTGTAGTCATATTCCTGCCAATCAACCGAATGTTACTATTCCGAAGCGGGCAAGGCTGCAATCCTATCATCTCCAAGAAAAGTATGGCTTGATTTGGCTATTTTGGGGCGATTTGCCGATCCAAGAATGTCCGCCGTTGCCAGAATTACCAGAGTTCGACCGTGCGGGATGGCGCACTATCCATGGAGATTTTAATTGGGATGGTCATTACAGTAGAGTTATAGCGAATACGATTGATATGGCTCATGCTCCCTTTGTTCATGCCAGTGCTTTTGGTAAAAAAGAAGCTCCCGCCGTTCCAGCATACAAGTTAGAGCCAAGCGATTGGAGTGCTAGTGGCTTTATCACCTTTGAGACTAAGCCTGCCTATTCGCTTAAATTTATTTTAGGTAACGATCCGCCCGATGGCATTTTTAGAGCCACATTTTATATGCCCAACATCTCACGGGTAGATTTACAGTTTGGTAAATTTAAGTTTGTATTATTTTTAGTTCATCTCCCAGTCAGCGATCGCCACACAATTACCAAATGGCTGCATATTCGTAATTTTATCCTTACACCTCTAGCAGATAGCTTCATGCATCGCGATGTGGTCAAAACCTTCAATCAAGATAATCAAGCAGTCAAGATCCAAGCAGGGGCATCACCAGAAGACTTAACTGCCGAAATCCACGCTCCATCTGATGCATTGGAATTGGCATATCGAAAATTTTATAATCAAGCAATAGAGATGGGATGGATATAGGCAAAAGTTAGCAACTGTTAACAATCTTTGTTTGCATAAATTTAATTTTTTATCTAATTGCGAAAATAGTTTTCCACAGAGTTTTCCACAGGTTTTAGGGAGTTTTCCACAGGTAGATAAAAGTTTTCCACAGGCAAAAATGACAGGATCTGATACTGAATATGGTCTGCGAGCCTAGAGATCGCATGGTTGGGGAAAACTCTAATTTTAGCCCTAAATATTACTAAATGTAACGAAAATTTATTAAAAACTACGATTACAAACTGTCAAGTACCTCTAAAATTGCTCAGGGGTAGTAACGCGATCGCATTGACAACCTATGTATTTAGCCACAAAATATAAATCCAATTAGGCAATCACTTAAAAATAACCAGCAAAATAACCAGCGCAAGTAATCAGCAAATTAATTCCAACTCAGTTCCAATCTAAATTCCAAAAAATCATTATTAAAGGCACTCACAATGAACTCAAACGTCAGCATCTTGGCAGAAATCCCCGAAGAACTCCATGAAACTCTAAAAAACTACCTTGAAGTACATCCCGACTGGGATCAAGATCGAGTGTTTTCGGCAGCACTATCTTTATTTTTATTGCAAAATGGCAACTGCGAGACCGTAAATTCGTCTAGAAGCTATCGCAGTGCCGCTAAGGTCTATCTAAGCAGTCTGTTCCAGCATTCAGCTTAGAAGCAGTTTAGGATTTTTGGTATGTTTAGATAACTGCTTTACAATAGCTTTAGAATATAGGTCTATAAGCTTTAGAATGGCTTTAGAATGTAAGTCTGCAAATTTAGCAAAGTTAAAAAGGTTCATGGAAGGAATTGAATCACTGGCTTCGACTCAAGCCATAATGATCGTGCTCTTGGGTGCTTACGGGGTGGCAATGTGGATGTTTTTAACCAGTGCCCCCAAAGTCCATACGGTGATGGTATCCGATCTGGAACAGGCAAAAGGTTTTTATGAAAGCCAATTGAACTTACCGATCGCCAATATACCCTTGCATTATTATTATGGCTACGATCAAACCCTTGGGGCAAATATCGATCCCATTTATTTACCCTCCGAAGCAAGACGTACCCAACCCAAATCGGAAGGGCTATGGTATCAACTAAAAAAGAATACCCAACTTCATATCGTCTCTGGGGCTAACCCTAGATCCAATTCTGATCAGGGCAGCCGCGATCGCCATTTATGTTTTAACCGTGACTGTGTAGAGCAGGTATTATTACGGATTCAAGTTTTGGGAATTAAACATAAGATTCGGAGCGAGAAACCCTTGAAATTTTTAGTTAGGGATTTTGATGGTAAGGTGATCGAAATTGCTGAAGTGATTAACTAATCTGGCTAATTTTTACGGCTAACTTACACAGCTAATTAATCTGGCTAATTTATGAAAATGCGGTTTCAGCCCTTAGACCGATTAGCGATCGCTTTTATCGTGATTTTGACTTTATTAGTAGGCTTTTTACTTTTAAATGGCGATCGTTCTTCGACCTACGTTCGAGATTTTAGTTGGGCAAATCAGAAAGTTAATGCCGATAATAATGCCTTTATCTTGACTTTCAGCCGCCCCATGAATCAAAAAAGTGTGGAGCAAAATCTAAAGCTAGAGCCACCTCTAAAAGGTAAATTTAGCTGGTCGGGCAGACGCATGGCATATACTCTTACAGATTCTCTAACCTACGGGCAAAATTATAAATTAACCCTACAAAATGCCTACGATGGTTTCGTTAGTGAATTGGGAAACCATGCCCCCATTAAACCTTTTAGCAGTAATTTTTCTACCCCCGATCCTGCCTTTGCCTATATTGGTAGACTTGATAATGAATCAGGGAGGTTGATGGTTTACGATGCAGCCACAAATACCAAACAAATTCTGACTTCTAGAGATCTGGTCGTTCTGGATTTTAGGATTTATAGCGATCGCTCCAAAATTTTGTTTTCCGCCGTACCTAAAACTTCTGGTTTTATCAATCCTTTAGAGCAAAAACTTTATACTATTAATCTAAATTCGTTCAAAACTTCCGACCGACCTGAGCTAGTTTTAGATTCTGGGGATTACCAAAACTTTAAATTCGATCTGTCTGCGGATGGTAAAGCGATCGTGGCGCAGCGATTAAGCCGAGTTAATCGGGGGCAATATGGACTATGGGTAATTAGAGAAGGTGTAGCAAAATCATTAGGAAATCAGCCCGGTGGAGATTTTATCATAACTCCAGATAGCGAATCTGTAGCGATCGCCCAAGGTGAAGGTGTTGCCATATTACCCTTAATTGAAGGTGGAAAACCTTTAGACTTTTTACCCAAGTTCGGAATGGTTTTGAGCTTTAGTAAAGATGGTTCCGAAGCCGTAATGGTCAAGTTTAACAAAGATTATACGCGATCGCTATTTCGGGTTACCAACCAAGGCGTGCAAGAAGAAATCTTAAGAAGTAAAGGTTCGATTTTATCCGCGCAGTTCGATCGCAAAAAGCAAAACATTTATGGCATTTTCACCGATGTCACCCAAACCGCCACCACTTATCAAGAACAGCCCTACATTGGCATAATCAACCTTAAAACTGCTCCTTCATTACGGCAGGTGCAAAAAATCCAAATTCTTCCTTCATGGCAGAGAGATACTCACCTTAGTCTGGCTCCCGATGGTAATGGTTTAATATTCGATCTTTCTTTAGAGCGATCGCAAAATCCTTTTGAGCAAAATAGTAAAATTATTTACAACAACTTAAATCCAGATATTAAGCTGACAAATACCCCCAACATTTTAGATTTATCTGAGGTTGTTTGTAGTAAACCTCCATGTCCAGCTCAAGTTACTTCTACATCCCAATTTGAAGCAGAGTTTCCCGAAATTATCGGTTCTCATCCCCAATGGCTGCCCTGATATCATCATTACTTAGCTCAACTCGTTTATATAATTCACAAAGCGGAATCTCTACTGGAATAGCATTCAGTTTGGCGATCGCCTCTTCTCCTTGATAGCTCTCATAACACCATTTCCCATCATCGTTTTTGGCAAACTGTTCTAAGTAATAATTACGTTGACTAATTAGCAAATATTCTTTAAAAAAGGGAATAGCCCGATAATAACTAAACTTTTCAGTGCGATCGTACGACTCCGTAGAATCTGATAATACTTCTAAAATTAGTAGAGGATTCGTAATCATCGTCTGATTTTTCCCTTCATAGATGGGCTTCCCTTTTACAACCATCACGTCAGGATAAGTATAGATACGTGGAGTCTCAATCCACAGGCGGACATCATTTATATAAACCTCATAGTTCTGACCGTTAAGTTCTAAGGGAAAATGACGGCAAAAATTTAGGGTGATTTTATTATGAGAAGTAGACCCACCTGCCATTTCAACAATTTCTCCATTACGATACTCATGACGTATTGTGTTTGACTTCTCTTCAAATTCCAGATATTCTGAAGTGGTGAATTGATGCTGGGGCTTGCTTAATTGGACGAGCATAACGAATCAGAAAACCTATTAATTCTTACACTATAACTCAGCTACTATATCTCAATCTATAACGTTTCTTTAATATTTGAAATCTTAAAGCCTCTCTCGATCGGGTAAAACTTTAAGCTCGATTAGATTCGCTTCAATTTCTCTCAGCAGTTTAAAATCTTCCACAGGCAATGGATTTGGAATCCGATTATCTAAAAAAGTGAATGCTGCTTTAAATTCTTTGGGAGTAGCCATGATTTCTGCCTGTAAATGACAAGGGATAATCCGCGTAAAATTCCAATTGCAAACCCGATCTACCCAATCTAAGACCTTTTTGGGCGATCGCTTTAGAATCAAAGTCTGTAATATTGGCGCAACTAACAACTTCCCATCTCGCCGTAAAGCTAAAAAAGATGCTAAATGATTCTTCCATTTAAAAGGATACAAACCGAAGTAAGACTTGAGCGATCGCTCTACAGCAGTAAGGGAATTCTGCCATGTAACTCTCAAACTCAAATTCTCTAAAGCATCGGGCTTAAAATAAAACGTAAATAATGCGATGCGTTGCCAGCCTTTTATGCGATTTTCGGGCGTATCTTGAGGAATATAGGCGGTATCATCTTTGGCATGAAATAGAAGTGGATAGGGATCGAGTTGGGTAATCGCGGGTGGGCTTTCAGGAATGGCTAAAACCATATCTGTCACAAGCAAAGTCTGCGATCGCCGATGAAAAAAAGCCACCTCCTCAAATGCTCCTAAGCCTAAATTAATTGATTCTAAAATCGCATAGTCAAAGTCATCATAAAAAGGAGATTGAGAAGAATCTTGGGGCAGTATATGCGTGCGATCGCGCGGGAATCCCAACCAACTTAAAGGTAAATTTACAGGATAACTCCACTGACTGGGCGATACATAAACTTGGGCTTGTTTAAAACATCGGGCAAAAGGAGCCACATAAACTTTATGCTCAATTCCTGAAGCCGTGGGCAGGATAATATACTTCACATCTCCATGTATTGCTGTTAGTTCTTCTAGCAGTTTTAAGCATTCACCTGTTGGCGCGATCGGAGCATAGATTAACAATCCACTTAATAATCCATTTGATAATCCGTCTGCCCCCAGCTTTACTACAGTCATCCGTATAGGTGTAGTCACATAAAAAATCCCCTGAAGCTGATCGAATGTCCAAATTCGATCTTTAACAATTTCACTACGGAGGGTGCGCCGCAGATTATAGGGATAAAGAGGAAGCGGATACCAAAAATCCCAACGCCAATCCTGATGCATGATTAATCAGTTATGGGAATAGCTTAGAAATAACTGTTTCTGGGGCGATCGCACTCATCGGCTGACCGAAGGTCGATTTTACCCACATAAACCGTTTTTCATTAGGCAATAATTTTTCAGGATCGGTCGGACTAAATAATGCTATCAAGTTAGTACCCACACCAACGCCAATATGCATAGGCGCACTATCCGTACACAACATCAGATTTGCCGCTCCAATCATGGCTGCTAGTTTGCCAATATCCGCAGGAGCAGTTAGCAAGGGAGTCTTAGAGCTTTGGGAGCTTTGAGCTTGTAACTCTTGAATAAAATCTCCATCCTCTGGACCTTGAATCAAGACCACAGGTAAGTTTGGCAGTTTAGCTTGTAAGACTTCAATAATTTTTGCCCAACTGGCGGCGGGATAGATTTTGTCTATACCTTTTTGCTTTGCTAAAGCACTAGAACCACCATGAATGAGGATATAACCGCTATCTTTAATATTTAGGCGAGTTTGTTCGCTTTCTGCCCAATCTAAATCTTTTTTGGGAATACTAACTTTGATGCTCGGACATTCTAGGTTAATATCTAACCCATTGAGTAAGTCGTGATACATCTTAGCTGCATACTGATTGCGGTTTAAGGGTACAGCCTGAGTTAAAAAAATATCCCCTTGTCCCGCGTAAGAAATCCGATTGGGAATCCCCGTTAACCACAGTAAAAATCCCACCGACCATCTCTGCCCCAAAGAAATTACAGCATCGTATTCTTGCTCGCGGATTGTACCGATCAGATTGCCCCAGTCTGCCAAACTATTAGTACCCTTAAAGTCAAAGTTCCAGACCTTATGCACTGACTGCGAAATTTTGTATGCCCCCTGCGATCGCGGCTCGACCACAACATCGATCGATCCTTGAGGATAGGTATGTTTAAGGCTGTCTAACGTCGGGAACATCAATAGTTGATCGCCAATTCCGCCCGGAACTAAAGCTAGTACACGCATAATAATTGGTTTAACGGCTTATAAACTTAAGTCATATTACCACTGAGTTTACAAATATTCAGAGTTCACAATTACCAAACTTGGCAACTACACCTTAATTAAATTAGACCGCAAGAATTAGATATTTACATTCAAGTCTACTCACTTAGGATATGAAAGTAGTAATGAGAAACTCAGCCATGACGCAATTTACCACCCCAGATCGACGCTGGAATGCTCTTGCTAGTTGCAATCCACAAGCTGATGGAGCCTTCTTTTAGTCCGTTAAGACCACAGGTATTTATTGTCGTCCTTCTTGCAAATCTCGTCAGCCGCGATCGGAAAACGTACTTTTTTTTGTAACTATTAATGAAGCTGAAACCGCAGGATTTCGACCGTGTAAGCGATGTCAGCCTCATCCTGAATCACCTCAAGCAGAACGAGAGATCGTGATTGCCAATATTTGTAAAACTATCGAAGCGGAAGAACGTCTTTCTTTAAATGAGTTGGTGCAGACGGCTGGGTTAAGTCTGTATCATTTTCAGCGCGTGTTTAAGCAGATTGTAGGAGTGAGTCCTAAAGAATATGCTATTGCCCAACGCACAAAACGCATCCGCGATCGCCTATGCCAAAATCAATCTCAAGATCGATCGATTACCGCAACTATCTTTGAGGCAGGTTATGATTCGAGCAGTAGCTTTTATACTGAAGCAGAAAATATACTGGGTATGACTGCTAAGGAATATAAGAAAGGCGCGAAAAATAAAGAAATTCGATTTACCGTTGAAAATACAAACTTGGGCTGGGTTCTTGTAGCCGCGACAGAAAAAGGAATCTGTGAGATCGCCCTCGGAGATACTTCAGAAGAATTAGTTGACAATATTTATAACCAGTTTCCCCAAGCAAAATTTTGCGGCAACGATCTAATATTTCAGCAATGGGTGACTGATGCGATCGCTATGATTGAAATGCCCCAAAACTTAAATTTACCACTTGACATTCAAGGTACAGCGTTTCAACAACAGGTATGGCAAGCATTACGCGCTATTCCCATCGGAAGTACTTTAACTTATCAACAAGTAGCTACCCAAATTGGTAATCCCAAAGCTATAAGAGCCGTTGCTTCTGCCTGTGCTGCAAATAAATTGGCGATCGCGATTCCCTGTCATCGAGTTATAGCAAGTAATGGCAACCTTAGTGGCTATCGATGGGGTGTAGAACGCAAACGTGCTTTGTTAGAAAAAGAAGCATCGCAGAGTTCTACTATTAAGATTTAAACTAAATTAGCTCATTTCTTTTATCTATCTGCAAATACTGATTTGAGATACTTAGATATACTAAGAATCCTAGTAAAAATTTAATCCTACAAGAGGTTAATGGTAGAGAAAATTACGAGAGGTACTTAAGATGGCTCTTTGTAGCTATAGAACAGTAGGTGCGGTAATCAAAGAGTTTCAAATTAACTATAGAGAAGCTGATTTTGTTGAAGGTATCCCATTTATAGTCTCGGATTATTTTCGTGAAGACTTGCAACTAATGATGCGGGAAGGTGTCGTTGATAATTCCGAATTTGCGATCTGTGAAAACTTAATTTATCCAGTATTGAAAGAAGTTTGGAAACACTACCGCACTAAATTTTTACTTTGGAGTCATCAATCACTTAACTATGATGAGAATCTTTCGGGCTTTCCTGAATATATTTTGGCAAAGCGATCGCCATTGGGGAAAGTAGTATTTGATCGTCCTTACTTCATATTGGTAGAAGCAAAACAAGATAATTTTGAAGCTGCTTGGGGACAATGTATTGCTGAAATGATTGCTGCCCAACGCTTGAACGCTGAACTAGACTTGACTGTGTTTGGAATTACATCTAATGGCGATCGCTGGCAGATAGGTAAGTTAGAGAAGAATATATTCACGAGGAACATAACTTTTTATAGCATCCAAGAAATCGACAAATTAGGTGCGGCGGTGAATTATGTTTTTAATCACTGTGAACGTCAACTAGATGAGATCGGCGATCGCCCTGCTGTTTAAAGCATAGATCTAAATTATTCGATCTTTAAGTGTCATTGTTTGGTGCGATCGCAAGACTTAACTGTCGGTCATCATTAGGTAGTAAGGGCGAAATTTTGTCGGCAGTAAGGATAACTACTTTTCCATCTTTGACTATAGGTTTGGTGATTATAAATAATTTGATTTTAATTGATTTTACGCTCGGCAATCAGTTGAGACGGAAAGCTGGAGTTATCGTAAATAATCCAAGGCAGTATTTTTTTGGCAGTAGTCGTTTTACCCGAACCATTGGCTCCACCGATTATATAAAGATTGGACATAAACTTCTTTTAGAGAAAACGAAAGAGCGATCGCAATTGCGAAACAAAGCATAAATTCTTAGAAATAGAGTACCTATCCGATCGCCCTAATGTCCAGTAAAATGACCAGTAAATTGACAAAGGCTTATAAATAGGGAAATTGGCATGAAAGTAGTTGTATCGGGTGGGACTGGATTTGTAGGTGTGAAGTTAATTGAGAGAATGCACTTTCTTGGTAATTATGAAATTATACTTTTAGCAAGAGATCCGCAAAGAGCAAACCGCCAGTTTCCACAATTATATTTCCCTAGAATAACGGTAGTTGGCTATAGTCCCTTGGCAGCAGGAGAATGGACAAAGGCTTTAGTAGGAGCAAACGCCGTAATTAACCTAGCTGGTACGCCAATTTTTGGAGAGGCTTGGACGGAAAAACGCAAGCAAGAAATTACCCAAAGTCGGCAAATCAGTACCAGAATTTTAGTCAAAGCGATCGAGTCACTAAGTAATAAGCCTAAAGTTTTAATTAATGGCTCGGCGATCGGATTTTACGGTACCGATTTAATCAAAACTTTTGATGAGTATAGCTTCGCTGGTAATGACTTTTTAGCAGGTGTCTGTAAAGCTTGGGAAGCAGAAACAGAGCCATTAATACAAGCCAGAATGCGAGTGGTAAAGCTGCGGACGGGGATTGTTTTGGGTAAAGGCGGAGTTTTAGATCGAATTTTGCCAATTTTTAAGTTAGGCTTGGGTGGAAAACTCGGATCGGGTAAGCAATGGTTTTCGTGGATTCACATTGAGGATTTGGTAAGTTTGATTTTATTTGCCATAAATAATAACCAAATAGAAAATGCCGTTAATGGCACTGCTCCTGAGCCTGTGAGTAATAGAGATTTTACAAAAGCTTTGTCCAAGGTACTAGATCGCCCAGCATTCATTCCTGCACCTGCTGCAAGTTTACAGTTTTTATATGGAGAATCAGCAACCCTAATTTTAGACGGTCAGAAGGTTTTACCTGTGAAATCGCAACGTAATGGCTTTAAGTTTCAATATCCAGAAATTACAGGGGCATTGAGTCAAATTATTAACAGCTAAAGTTTAGGATTTAGAAAAATAGTAATGCGATTCTCTTCAAGATGCGTACCGCCGCTCGACTAATTTACCCCAACTTCAAGCTTAGTTAGGTTTAAGTTTTAGCTTCAGAGTGTGGACAATCGAGCTTTAGGCTTGAGCGATCGAGCTTTAACAGGGAATGTTTTAGCTAAATCTTGCGATCGCCGAGGTTTGAGCAGGATTGTTCTCCCTTTGACCTGAAACAATTGACCTCTAATCTTTAATGATTGAGCTTTGACCTCGATACTTTGAGCTTTTACCTCAATTGCTTTACCTCTGAGCTTGAAACTTCGACCTTTAGGCTTGAGCGATCGAGCTTTGACATTAAAGTTTTAGCTTCGAATATGCGATCGCTTAAATATCTAAACCAACTACAGGAGATCGCCTTCTGCTTAGACTATATAAATTGCTCTGGAAATTTAGGATCGAGAATTTGGTTAACTGTATAAGGGCAATCTGAAGGTAAATCTGGGTAATCGAGGGGTGTTTCTCTTACAACTAACGAGAGGGCTAACTTATAAGCTTCACTCACTGCTCGAGCCAAATAGGACTTTAAACTGGGATTATCTGTTAAATGGAGATTTATGCGATCGCGTTGTTCAATAATCGTCGATCTCCAGCTTTTACCACGCAATTCAGGTTGAAATTCCCACTTCAGCAAATGTCCAATCAGAACTCCTAACCGATTGCGAAGCTCTTGCTTTTGCTGTTTACCCAATGATTCAATTTCCTCCACTAAATTCTCTATATCTAAAGATTGCCATTGCCCCACACTTAAAAATTTTGACTGCTCCAATGTCCAAGCATAAAAGTCTGTTTCATACAAATTAATAGCTAAATCAGGGCTTTTTAGCTTTGGCAATCCTAGTTTTGATTCAAGCATAATTTTCTAACCCGCAATCCAACATTTCCCTTAATCATTTTATCTAAATTTATATTCAGATATGCGATTCTCTTCGAGATGCCTACCGCCGCTTCATAAATAGGGCTTAACTTCGATCTTAATAGGTTTAGGTTTGAGCTTCAGAGGGTGGACAATTGAGCTTTAAGCAGCAACGTTCTACATCTGACATCGAATGATTGAGCTTTAGACTTGAGCGATCGAGCTTTAACAGGGAATGTTTTAGCTAAATCTTGCGATCGCCGAGGTTTGAGCCGCAATGTTCTACCTTTGACATGAAACAATTGACCTCTAAGCTTTAATGATTGAGCTTAGACCTCGAAACTTTGAGCTTTTACCTCAATTGCTCTACCTTTGAGATTGAAACTTTGAGCTTTAGGCTTGAATGCTTCATCTATGACATTAAAGTTTGAGCTTCAGAGGGCGATCGTTAATTTAACCTAAGAACTTATACCTGAATTAGATTGCTAGACTTAAACTTAACAGACTTTCTATAAGATTAATTAGAGTAAATCTCTTTCAATACACATACGATAGAAGACATAATGCAGAACATATCCAGACCACCTTTGTGGGGAAACTTTGTTTCCTATGCAGATGAGGATCTTCTTGCTTTCGGTCTTTTAATGCAATCTGACTTAGGTGCGATCGCTTTCTACCATGCAATACAATCTGTAGAGAAATACTTAAAGTCTTTAGTGTTAGCGATTATAGATCCAGAAGGATATCAAGAAACATCAATAACTCAGTCTTGGTTAAAGACTCATAATCTTGTGAAATTAGCTAAATTTTGCAGTGAAAAGTATTCTTACTATGGGCAATTAAATGTTCAAGATAACCTGCGTCGATTCATAGAGTTCGATCAAGTTGCACGGTATCCATGGGTTGATCGAAAATTGGGTAATGGGTTTAGCGGTGATGATATTTCGATAATTGATGAAATATGTTGTCGCCTTCGTAACGACTTACCAATTGAAAAAGATAATTACAAATTAGGAATGGAAGTACGTGGATATTTTCACGGGGATAAATCTAAAGTTCACCCTTCATCAAATTACTATTCTCATGAGGCAGTTAAAGTACTAAGGAAGACTTTGCCATCAATTGAAAGATATGTTCGTGGATGGGATGATGGGAGATAGATAGTTAGTTAACTGATCTCTGGCATTAAATCCTCAAGAAAAAACTTAACTTGCACTGAAGTTAAGATATCTAATAAAAACATGACTCGTTCCGATCGCTCAAGTTCTCTAGTTTCATTACGGGTGTTATTACAAAATGTCCCTAAATTATTAAAACTGGTTTGGCAGGCTGCCTCTGGGTGGTTAATCGTCAATCTCATGCTGACGTTGGTAGGGGCTTTAATTCCAGTAGGGCAGCTTTATGTAACGAAGTTGGTAGTCGATCGCATCATTCTAAACATCCAGAACCCCAGCCTAGATATTTTGCCGATATTTTTACTCGCGGGATTGGGTTTAAGCTTATCTTTGCTCCAAGAAGCTCTGCAGCAGGGTAATTCTTATATTTCTCAAGTGTTGAGCGATCGCTTTACGCTTTATGCCAACGGTATTTTACTGGAACAAGCTACGCGGTTAGATTTGGCACATTTTGAATCTTCAGAATTTTACGATACTCTCAATCGGGCGCAGCAAAGTGGCAGCTTTTATCCGTTACGGGTGATTGGCAATTTGACACAATTAGTGGGACAGATTATTGGCTTTATTGGGCTGGTGAGTTTGCTGATTCGCTTTAGTCCCTTTGTGGTTTTGCTTTTACTGATTACATCTCTACCAACTTTTTGGGTGGGAGTAAATTATTCCAGTCGGAGGTTTTGGATGATGCGCCGTCAGACTCAGAGCAAACGCTTAGGAGATTATTTCGGTGAAATTCTAACCGATCCCAATTTTGCAAAAGAGATTCGACTGTTTAATTTAGGCAAATACTTTTTAGACCAGTATCAGGAAATCCGCCAGAGCTTCAATCAAGAGTCAAGGATATTAGCTTTACAGCAGGCAGTAGCTCGGTTTGGGATTGCGATCGTCGCAAGTTTAGGCTTTTACGGGGCTTATGGTTTGGTAATTTGGCAAGCAGTGAACAGAGTAATCACCATCGGCGATCTGACTATGTATGGCGGGGCATTTCAGCAGGCACAGAATGCAATTCAAGGGATTTTACAGAACGTCGCCACGATTTATGAATATAACCTTTACGTCTCACAGTATTTTGAGTTCTTAAGTTTAAAACCACAAGTTATTAGCCAAGGTAAGCGCAGTTTTCCGAACCCAATTCAGTCAGGCTTAAAAATTAAAAATCTCAGCTTTAAGTATGCGGGAGCCAGTCATTCAGCCTTAGAAAACATCAATTTGGTAGTACAACCTAACGAATGTATCGCTCTGGTGGGTGCAAATGGATCGGGTAAGACTACGCTCCTGAAGCTGTTAGCACGGTTTTATGATGGTGCCACTGGAGAAATTACGATTGATGATATTCCCTTGGCTGACTTTGATTTACAGGAACTGCGATCGCAAATTGGCGTTTTATTTCAAGACTTTGCCCACTATGCCTTGAGTGTGGAAAATAATATTGGATTTGGAGATTTAAAAGAATATCAAAATCAGGACAAAATTCAAAAGTCAGCGATCGCGGCAGGAGCAACGGAAGTAATTTCAGAGTTAGATCATGGCTTTCAAACCCTTTTAGGTAAGATATTTACGGGCGGTGTAGAGCTTTCGGGCGGTCAGTGGCAAAAGATTGGATTAGCCAGAGCCTTTATGACCTCAGCCCAAATTTTGATTTTAGATGAACCCACCGCTGCTGTAGATGCGATCGCCGAACACGATTTATTCCAAAGATTTCGAGCATTAACTAAAGGCAAAATCACCTTCTTAGTAAGTCATCGCTTCTCGACCGTCCAAATGGCAGATCGGATTGTGGTTTTAGAACAAGGGAAAATTACAGAAGTTGGAACCCATAAAGAACTTATGGCATTAGGTGGGCTTTATCATCAAATGTTTGTTTTACAGGCAGCCAGTTATCAATCCTCATAAAAATCCTCCTACCGATTAATTTACGATAGGAGGACTGAAATTTAGTTTAGATGATAAAATAATTTCCAAATTTTTAAGCAGGAGTGTACGAAGTTGCATTGGGAGCTGATTTTACAGTCTGGTTTTTATCAACTACTGTTTCTAACTCTTCTACGGCAGAAATTTCAATGTGATTAAATAAAGTAGTCACAAAAGTAAACAGTAGGAATGGTAAAGACACGACCACAATGATGCCGACAGATGCAAGTGAATAGATAGGCTGACTCATTAGAGATAGGGCTGATGCCAAACTGGCAAAAATTACCCCCAACCAAACTACAATTTGTAAATAGATATCACCCAGTGTGAGGTCACATCTAAAACGATATTTACCTAGTTTATTCATAATATTTATC
>CAZLKI010000001.1:37174-39467 GCA_964560035.1 uncultured Synechococcus sp. | reverse complement strand
AAGATCCGAGTTCCAAGCTTGAAGTGTCGAGCTATTTTGTTGAAGATCCGAGTTCTGAGCTTGAAGTGTCGAGTTATTATCTCGAAGATCCGAGTTCTGAGCTTGAAACGCCGAGCTATTTTCTCAAATGTCCGAGTTCTGAGCTTAAATTTAAAAAATCTGCTTTACTCTCTCATCTATTGATGCTGGGTTTCAGGGAAAAGATTGACTTAATTAACTGATGTTACGCAGAAGTTAACTATCCCTCATCCCCCAACATCTTCTCCCAACTAGGAGAAGGGGAGTAATACAAGTTTTTTCTTGTTCCCTCTCCCGTTCTAGGAGAGGGCTAGGGTGAGGGTCTTAAACCCTTCTGCGTAAGATTAGTTAATTAACAGAAGCGATCGCCCGTTTGAGATTAATACAAAGTTCTTCTATCCCTTTTAGTCCGCCTTCTTCTGCCAAAATCTTTACCATTGCACTACCAACGATCGCTCCATCCGCATTCCATTCAATTACTTGTTTAGCTTGATCGGGTTGAGATATCCCAAATCCAACTGCGATCGGTTTATCCGTCACCGTGCGTAAGCGTTCCAGAATCGATTGGACTTTTTTGCTAACTTGACTTCGTATTCCCGTTACGCCTGTAGAACTGACTAAATAGATAAATCCTTGGGACTGCGAGGCGATCGCTTCAAATCTCGCTTCGGGGGTGGTTGGGGCAACTAACAAAATCACTTCGATCCCAATTTTAGCCGCAGGTTCGAGCAACACGTGAGATTCTTCTAAGGGTAAATCTGGAACTACTAAACCTCTAGCACCTGCATCGTAGATTTTTTTTAAGAAGTTCTCTGCACCTAAATTGAGAATGGGATTGTAATAGCAAAAGAGAATAATCGGCGATCGCAACTCAGGAGCTACATCTCTTACAACTTCTAAAACTGAATCTAAGGTCACACCTTTTGCCAATGCTCTAGTTGCTGCAGCTTGAATTACAGGACCATCGGCTAAGGGATCGGAATAGGGAACTCCTAGCTCAATTAGGTCGGCTCCGCTTCGATCGAGAACTTTTAGTGCTTCTTTCGTAGTTGCCAGATCGGGATCGCCAGCAGTGATAAAGGGAATTAGGGCAGCTTGTCCGTGCGATCGCAATTGCTCAAATTTGGCAGAAACAGAGATCATGATTTTTATGTAACTTTTTATCTAATTATCAAATTAATTTCTATGTTGGCATACAAAAGCTCCACCTTTATGAGAAATCTTAATCAGAAATATAGAGAAGAAATCCAGAATTGATATCAGTCGGGTAGATTGAGAATATTTAGGCAGGTGTTTCCACGCTCAAAATCAGAAATATTAGTTAAAGTAGTTTCGGCAATATTTCTCAGCGCATCTTCCGTAAAAAACGCTTGATGTCCAGTGATCACAACATTCGGAAAAGTTAAAAGCCGCTCAAACACATCATCTTGGATTACGGTATTGGAAAGATCTTCAAAAAATAAATCTGCCTCTTGTTCGTACACATCCAAACCTAGATAGCCCACTTTCCCAGACTTTAAGCCTGTAATCACTGCTTCTGTATCGATTAGCGCTCCCCGACTGGTATTTATTAGCATTACATTTTGCTTCATCTGGGCGATCGCCTCCGCATTAACTAAATGGTGAGTTTCGGGAGTGAGCGGACAATGCAAAGAAATAATATCTGACTTATTAAATAGTTCTGGGAGATCGACGTAGAGAGCGATCGCCTTACAGTCTGGATTTGGATATTTATCGTATGCCAAGATCTGGCAACCAAAGCCGTGTAATATTTGTGCCGTAATTGCGCCGATTCTACCCGTACCAATAATGCCGACCGTGCGATCGTGCAAATCAAATCCCAATAAGCCATCCAAGGAAAAATTACCCTCTCGAACTCGTGCGTATGCCCGATGAAATTTACGGTTTAAAGTTAAGATCAAGCCCACAGTATGTTCTGCCACTGCATAAGGTGAATAAGCGGGGACTCTTACTACCGTGATTCCTAATTCTTTTGCCACAGCCAGATCGATATTATTAAATCCCGCACAGCGTAAAGCTATTAATTTGGTTCCACCTGCGGCGATCGCTTTCAAAGTCTCAGCATTTAGGCAATCGTTCACAAATACGCAAACACACTCAAATCCCAAAGCCAAACTCGCGGTTTCGGCAGCCAAATGGGGCGAAAAAAATACCAGTTCATGATTGTAATTAACGTTAATTGCTTCTAAAGATTTGCGATCGTAGCTTTTGGCACTAAAAACAGCAATTTTCATAGTTTATGCCTCAAATTTTA
>CAZLKI010000001.1:32258-37074 GCA_964560035.1 uncultured Synechococcus sp. | reverse complement strand
TCGTAGCTTTTGGCACTAAAAACAGCAATTTTCATAGTTTATGCCTCAAATTTTAAAAAGAATAAACCCTTTGATATCCAAAACATCAAAATCTTGTCCTAGATTTACTTTTGAGAATTTGCTCTAGGATTGTACCTATATATTCCAGTCAATTCACAATATGCTAGAACCAACAAACTAATAACCTCTCTAATGCATGAATTTTTGGCTTAGCATTTGGTTTAGTACAAGCGGAACTTGGATCAACGTTTTCACGATTTTAATCGGAACTGTCTGTGGACTTTTGCTTCAAGATCGTCTGGCTATTAGGGTTCAAAAGATTATGATTCAAGCGATCGCCCTTGTTTGTATATTTGTAAGTCTAAATTTGGCAAGTAGTCTAAATCGGGTCAAGGCGGGTAATCTAGACGGCACAATCTTGGCATTAATAGCATTAATTCTCGGCGGAATGTTGGGGGAGTGGTGGCAACTAGAAAAAAAATTAGAAAGCGCAGGTGAATGGTTAAAACAAAAGTTTAAAGGTACAGGCAAGTTTACCGAAGGCTTTGTGGCAGCTAGTCTGCTATTTTGCATTGGACCGATCGCGATTATTGGCAGCTTAAACAATGGTTTGACAGGAGATAACAGGTTACTGGTATTAAAAGCCGTGATGGATGGGGCAATTTCTATTCCTTTTACTGCGAGTTTTGGCATTGGCGTTGGGTTTTCGGCATTATCAATTTTGCTCTATCAAGGTGGTATTTCGCTATTGGCAGGGGCGATCGCGCAGGTATTACCCGATCCCACAAATGCTCCACAAGTTTTACTAATTTCTGGAATTGGCGGGCTGTTGTTACTAGGGCTAGGGTTGAATCTTTTGGAGGTGACTAAAGTAAATTTAGCTGCGTTCTTACCTGCCCTTATTCTTGCTCCTATTTTTTATATGGTTGCTATTTGGTTCAGCTAATATTTATGCTATGATAAAAATCTTGTTTAAGGGCTTGTAGCTCAGTGGACTAGAGTACTTGGCTACGAACCAAGGTGTCGGGGGTTCGAATCCCTCCTGGCCCATCCTTAAAATTAAAGTCTATAGATCCTTAGTTTTCAAACTAATGTGATTTTTAGCGGTCTTTCAGAGTATTTCAAGGATCTATTTCAAATACTCTATTAGATACAGGCAAACTTGAATTATTTGTAATGCTACTTATAATCTGTCGCTACTTATAGTCTGTAGGATTATATTAATCCATTCTATGTCTTGCATAATCTATGGATATTACCGAGCAGTTTGGTAGAAAAGTTAGATATATCAGAAAGCTTAAAAATCTTTCACAAGACCAACTTGCAGAACTAAGTGAGTTACATCGTACTTATATTGGCTCAGTTGAACGAGGCGAAAGGAATATAACATTGCTAAATGCAAATAAGATAGCTAATGCACTATCTGTGAGTTTAGCTGAACTGGTAACTGAGAATGAATGAAAGAAACCTAGATCAAATTTTAATTAGTTACCAAGGTTCATTTATAGAGAAGGTTTATGCTGAAGAAGATGAAGAGCACGATCTTTTAATGGATGTATTTGGTATTTCTCCCATAATAAAAAAAGAAAATAAGCAATATTGGGGACGTGAGTTGGGTATGTGTTGGCAACTATTAGTTTTTGAAACGTGTAAAGCTCATTGTAATAGTTTTCAACCAGCCTTAAAAGTTGGTCGCGACGAGCCATGCGATCTTATTGTTAGTCAATACGCAATAGATACAAAATATCGAATTGGATCAGGAGACTCTGGAACTCTTAAAAAGTTTAAATCCTATGGTTCTTTACTCCGTAGCCTTAGTTATAAGCCAATTCTTTTAATACTTAGACAAGATAATTTACTCTCAGCTATTAAAGCATTTCAAGTTGGCACATGGAAAGTCTATACTGGCGACGATTCTTTTGAATTTATACTTCAAATAAGTGGATTTGACTTAAAAGCATTTCTCATTACGAGAGTGGGAGCATTCCCTGTAAACCGATAAAACCATCAAGCCTTTTATTAATTATTTCTATGTAGTTTGGCACAATTTCGATGCCAATGTAATTAATACCAAGTTCCTTTGCTGCAAGTAAGGTAGTTCCAGACCCTGCAAAAGGATCGAGCAGAATAGAATTTTGCGAACGGGGTACAAATATCTCTACCAACTTTCTCATTAGCGAGATCGGTTTCACGGTGCAATGGACATTAAACTCTTCAGCCTTATCCCGGTGCATACCTTCCAAAATATTTGATTGAAATCCGCCAAACTGATCTTTAGTATAAAAAAGACCAGTATCATATTCCAACAGAGTTTCTAGATAATTATTAATAAGTGGCTTTTGAAGTACACAGATTGCTTCCCATTCATTTCTCAAACAACTATGCCATCCATCCCATTTATTAGAATTTTCATATCCTTTCTTATCCAATTGGTGTTTAATGTTAATTCCTTTTGGAATGCCACTCGATCTTTTATAAACAAGAATATCTCTGGCATAGAAACCAGCACTCTCAAGTGCTACTTGGACATGAGCAATAGTTCGTGTGCTATTAAAGACTAAGACTGTTGCGCCCGGTTTACAGATACGAAAAAGTTCTTCACCCCAACCAAAGCACCATTTTTCATAATCCAGAATATTATTACGATTTTTCTGATACCATTTCTCATTTCTGACTCCACCTGCTAAACCACTTCCGTAAGGAATATTTTTAACAAGAGTTTTATTTCCTTTCTCATTCACTTTTTCAATACGCCTTTGAATTTCTGAGTCATCCCATTTATGACCAATAAATTCATAGTTATATGGCGGATCGGTGATACAAGCAGAAACATAATTTTCTGGTAATACTCTCATTACTTCACGACAGTCACCAGCTAAAACTTCATTTATAGGAGCTTTTTCCATTAGTTAAATAATTATGCAATATGATACTTATAGTATTCATTTTTACGTCTGTCAACTACCAAAGTATGAGAAATATAACTACTGAATAAGTTTAATAACTTTTTAAAAATGAGTCTCGATCTAAAGTCCTAACAACCTGATAGGTGACCTGTAGTTTTTTCTCAGCTATTTTTAGATGGAGTCGTCTATTAGGGGTAGCAGAAATGACAAGTCTCTCGGTATCAGTCCTTAAATCTAAAGAATCTAGCAAATCCGAGCAAATATCTAGAACTAATTCTAGCGTCAAAGAATTTTCTGCTGATGACAAGCAAAAAACCCTAGAAATTCTGAAGACTTATCATCAATCTCCCTGCGCTCGTCTCCGCAATCAGTTAGTGCAGCTAAATATTGGTTTGGTCAAAAAAGAAGTTGGCTATTGGATGCGTCAAAGTTCTGAAGGCTATGAGGATCTATTGCAAGTTGGATGTATGGGATTGATTGGGGCGATCGAGCGGTTTGAAATTAGCCGAGGCTATGCTTTTAGTTCATTTGCTACGCGCTATGTACGCGGTGAAATTCAGCATTATTTACGAGATAAATGTTCGATTTTAAGAGTGCCACGGCGGTGGTTAGAGCTATATCATCAAGCTGCCCGCAAGTCTGTCGAGCTCCGTAGCCAATTACATCGAGAACCAAGCGATCGTGAAGTATCTGAAGCTTTAGGTGTTACATCAATTGAATGGCAACAAATTAAGTTAGCTTACCAAAATCGATCGCCCCTCAGCCTAGATGCACCAATTTTATCCCTAGAAGATGGATCTGGTTCTTTATCAGATCTTGTGCCCGATCCCAAGCAAAGTTTAGTCAATGCCGAACAAGATACTACCCTCTTATATCAAGCTTTGAATGTGCTAGAACAGCGTACCCGTGAAATTTTAGAGTATGTATTCTTAGAAGATATTACCCAGCGTGAAGTCGCAAAACTTTTAGGTATTAGTGCTGTAACTGTATCAAGGCAGGTAAAAAAAGGCTTGACCTCGCTGCGTTGTAATTTGGCACTTAAAGCGTCTTAAATCATGCCTTGAATTATAAATAATTTTAATTAGTTGGTAGGATCGGGATCGTAAGTATTATCTCAACTAACCTTAATTAACTTTATGTCCACAAAAATTGCATATTTCGACTGTGCTGTAGGAATTGCTGGAGATATGTGCCTCGGAGCCTTAGTTAGTTTAGGCGTACCCCTAGATTATTTCACAGAAATATTAGAGCAGCTAGGAATTAGTAATGATGTAAAACTGCGCTCTGAGCTTGTAATTCGATGCGGACAGGAGGCAGTAAAGGTTTATGTTGATATTCATCATGACGGACATCATCATCATAGACATCTACCCGAAATTGAAACCATAATTAAATCTGCCAAACTGCCATCTTTAGTCGAAAAGCAGAGTTTAGATATATTTCAACAATTAGCGATCGCCGAGGGTAAAGTCCACGGTATTCCTCCCGAACAAGTCCATTTCCATGAGGTTGGGGCTTTGGATGCGATCGCCGATATTGTCTGTAGCTGTGCGGGGCTAGATTGGTTAGGGGTAAATCGAGTATTTTGCTCGGCAATGCCTACAGGTGGCGGATTTATACATTGCGAACACGGACAATTACCAGTCCCAGTGCCTGCGGTTTTAAAGCTGTGGGAAATGTATAAAGTTCCAGTATTTAGTAATGGTATTGAGCGAGAATTAGTCACACCTACTGGAACCGCGATCGCTGTCACCCTGAGTACCAAGTTTGGGGCTATTCCTAACATGACTATTACCAAAATTGGATTAGGCGCAGGAACGCAAGAGTTAGAAGTTCCAAATATTTTTAGATTATGGATTGGTGAATCTGAGGAAAATTTAGTTGAAAATCCAGTTGAAAATTTACCAAGT
>CAZLKI010000001.1:0-32158 GCA_964560035.1 uncultured Synechococcus sp. | reverse complement strand
GTAATTTGTCCGAGCGATCGCCTAGAAATTTGTGAAGACATTTTATTTCAAGAAACCACAACTTTAGGAATCAGGCGCAGGTTGCAAGAACGTAGCATCATTCCTAGAACTATATTTACAATTAGTACAAAGCTAGGCTCTGCTAGGGTAAAAGTAGCACAACGACCTCATGGTAAAACTATTCAACCAGAATATGAAGACTGTATAAACTTGGCGAAAACTCACCAGATGGCGTTACCTCAAGTACAGGAAATTATTTTACAAACAGCCCAAGCTTTGGGATTAGAGAATTAATAATAAGGAGCTTTATTTTTCTCCTTATAATTTTAATTGAATCTAAAAAATATTAAGGATAGATGCTAAAATTTGGATCGCGCAAAATTTTGCTTTTTACCCAAGCAACTTTCTAAACCATCTTGCAAATAAATCGTCCAAATAATTCTTAAGCAATTCATAAAGTGGCAAACCTTCAACAACAAAAAATTCGGATTCGCCTTAAGGCATTCGATCACAGACTTCTAGACGCATCTTGCGAAAAAATTGTCGATACTGCAAATCGTACCAATGCAACCGCGATCGGTCCTATTCCCATGCCTACAAAGAGACGGATTTATTGCCTCCTGCGATCGCCCCACGTTGATAAGGATTCTCGCGAACACTTTGAAACTCGGACTCACAGCCGCATTATTGATATCTATCAGCCCTCTGCCAAAACCATCGATGCCCTAATGAAACTAGACCTTGCCTCTGGCGTAGATATCGAAGTCAAATTGTAAGTTTGGTCATATTGCTTCAAAATAATGGAGTAGTAATCAAGGTTAGGCATGAAAGTATTATTTGCAGCAGCAGAAGCAGCCCCAATTGCGAAAGTTGGAGGGATGGCAGATGTAGTAGGTGCTCTCCCCGCCGTGCTTCGGAAGATGGGTCACGATGTCCGAATCATAATGCCCTACTATGGCACCCTGCCTGATAAATTGCCTGAAACTCCAGTGTGGGTGTGGAAAGGCACTGCCATGTTCCAAGCTGTTGATGTCTATGAAACCGTATTACCTGGCACCGATGTTCCTCTTTATTTAGTAGGGCATGGGTCATTTATGCCATCAAGAATTTATTATGGTGACGATGAAGATTGGAGATTTACTTTATTTGCGAATGCGTGCGCTGAGTTTTGCTGGAATTACTGGAAGCCAAATTTAATCCATTGTCACGATTGGCACACAGGGATGATTCCTGTCTGGATGCATCAAACTTCTGACATTGGCACGGTTTTTACAATTCACAATTTGGCATATCAAGGACCTTGGCGGTGGCGATTAGAACAGATGACTTGGGTGCCTTGGTATATGAAAGGTGGAAATACGATGGCGGCGGCAATCCAGTTTGCAGATCGAGTCAATACCGTCTCTCCTACCTATGCCAAACAAATTTGCACTTCTGCCTATGGTGAGGGCTTAGAAGGCAAGTTAGCTTACCTCGCACCTAGTGGCATTTTAAATGGGATTGATGTTGATGCCCTTAATCCCAATAATGACAAGTACTTAGCCAAAAATTTTGACCTCAATACCTTAGAAAAGCGAGTAGCAAATAAAATTGCGCTCCAAGAAGAAATTGGCTTGCAAGTAAATAAGTCAGTTTTTCTAGTCGGGATGGTGACAAGGTTAGTAGAGCAAAAAGGTTTAGATCTATTGATTCAAGTTTTAGAACGATTTTTATCCTATACCGATGCCCAGTTTGTAATTTTAGGAACGGGCGATCGCTACTATGAAACTCAAATGTGGCAAATCGCCTCCAAATTTCCGGGCAGGATGTCGGCACAGATATTATTTAACGCCGCTCTATCCCAAAGAATTTATGCTGGTACCGATGCTTTTTTAATGCCCAGTCGATTTGAACCCTGTGGTATCAGTCAAATGGTTGCTTTGCGTTATGGCTCCGTGCCCATTGTGCGGCGAACGGGTGGATTAGTAGATACGGTACAGCATCACGTCCCTAGCTTAAATCAGGGAAATGGTTACTGTTTCGATCGCTACGAACCGCTCGACCTGTATACCTGCATGATTCGAGCATTGGAAGGATATTCCTATAAACAGCCTTGGCAAGATTTACAAAAAAGAGGTATGGCAGGAGACTTTAGTTGGGATAGCTCTGCTAAAGAATATCTTGCCTTATATCGATCTATTCCGGGGATGGAACAAGCTTAATTCCTAGTTGATGGGTTTGGGTTGATGGGTAGGGGAAACTAATTAACTCTACCTTCTCATTTGTAGGCGTTGCAGGAGCTTTTGCAAGGGTTCTGCTAGATTGGCATAGTCTTTGCTAACTCTATCGAGGATTCCATTTAAACCATTAACTTCGATGATTAGGTCGGTTGGATATTTTTCAAAAAACTCGATCGCCGAAAGTTTGCCGTCATCAGCTACCGAGGCAATAATAGCGGATTTAATAGCACCAACTGAGGCTGAATCTGTACCCGGTGGTCGAAAAGACTTTCCTATATCTTGCAGTAAAAGCTCCATTACGTAAGAATTAAGAAACTTATCAACTAAAGTAATATTGAGATCGTATTGCTTGATATCAATGCTTGCACCCAGATAACCACGTACGACATTAGGATCGAGTTTAGCGGTATCCAAAAGTCCTCTGAGGGTATCTGATAACTCGCCCGTATTTACCAGTTTTCTTAAGTCGGCTACGGCTAAGGATCTTTCTCCACCAGAGGCTCGAAATGATAACTGTTCGGCAGCATTAGCATTGGGTACAAATAAAAACCCAGAGAAAAAAAGCCAGATCCCCAGACTCCCAATTCCTAAGATCGAAGATAGGAATCCTGAAAAGAGATTATTAAGCGAAATCTTACGGGAGTTAGGAGAAGTTAGGGTGATTGGCGATCGCATATTTGGTATTTTTCTGTAATTTTCTATGAATTGTTATGAACTATTTGATTTAGGCTGGCTTAATTTGAGCTATCACCATTGACGCAGATTAGCCTAATTTGTTTTAAAGATAGCTTTTAAAAAGTTAATCCCTAAAATTAATCCCTAAAAATCTATCTTCCACTCGGACCCGGCAATCTAATTCCCTCAGTTGCGGCTCGATATACCTCTACACTAGAAGAAAAGTCGATAGGTAATACAGCAACCACATTCTCATCGGGACGAGGAATAATTACCCAACCCTCTAACACCCCACCGTGGGCAGTTTCGACTGCGGCTACTCCAGATTCCATCGCGGTTTTGACCTCAGAGACATCTCCCCGAATCATGACACAAAATCTGGCACTACCACATCTAAGATAGCCAACTAAGGTAACTCGTCCTGCTTTGACCATAGCATCGGCTGCTGCTAAAACTCCGGGAAAACCTCTGGTTTCTAGTGCGCCTACGGCTTGTTGTGGTGACATTCGATCGATCTCCTTTTTTTTAATACTGAATAAATACTGAATAAATATTGGATAAATACCCTATTGCTTTGATAATATTTCTAAAATCACATCTCAAATAACCTAACTACTGGAACGGAGCCGAAACCTTGGTGTAGTCGATAGGTAAAACCGTCACAACATTATCGGCGGGATTTGGCACAATGTAATGAGAAAATAGCTTGCCATTATGCACGTTCTTTTCTACCGCTTCCACTCCTGCTTCCACTGCTGCCCTAACTTCAGCAATAGCTCCTCTAATTGTGACTGTAAATTGCCCGTTATCAGAAGGTTCGTAGCTAACTAATGTCACTTTGCCACTTTTGACCATAGCATCTGCTGCTGCCAATATCCCCGGAAACCCAATTGTTTCAATTACCCCTACTGCCAATGCCACAGAAAATCTCCACGATTATTGTATTTTTGAATTAATTTTCTAAATCAATTTTTTAAATCAGCTTTCCAATTTTCTTTCAATTTTAGAGCTTAATGACCATAATTCAAGTTTTACCAACAGAAGTAGTCAATTTAATTGCGGCAGGAGAAGTGATTGATTCGTTAGGGGCAGTAGTCAGGGAATTAGCAGAAAATGCGATCGATGCCCAAGCCACCAGAATTCATATTGATATTTGCAGCGATCGCCTGAGCATTCAAGTTAGAGATAACGGGCATGGTATGAATCTCGAAAACCTACACCAAGCTGCCACGCCTCACACCACCAGTAAAATTCGCACCAAATTAGATCTACGCCAAATTCACAGTCTGGGTTTTCGCGGGGAGGCATTACACAGCTTGGCACAGTTATCGGATCTGCATATTTGTAGTCGAGGCTCAGAGAAAGATGCGGGCTGGCAAGTTACCTACGATCGCTGTGGAAATCCCCAAAATCTTAAAAATACGGCGATCGCGATCGGTACGATTGTTACTGCCCGTCATATTTTTCACAATCATCCCGCCCGGTTAGACGGATTACCCAGTATTTCGCAACAGCTACGCAAGATTCAGTTATTGATTTCGGAAATGGCGATCGCTCATCCTCACATTACTTGGCAAATAACTCTCGATCGAAAAAATTGGTTCACACTATGGGCGGGAGATACCGCTAAAGATATGTTGGGGCAGGTAATTAAATCAATTAAAAGTGAGGATTTAGTTTACGGAACTGAAGGATTTACATCAATCACAATGGGCTTACCCGATCGCACTTCTCGCCATCGTCCAGACTGGGTTAGGGTGGCAATAAACGGTAGGTTTATTCAGATTCCCGAACTAGAGCAAACTATTTTTTCTAGCTTTAACCAAACTTTACCGCGCCTTCGCTATCCCATCTGCATCGTGCATTTAAGTGTCAATCCATCTGAAATTGATTGGAACCGTAATCCCGCTAAAAGTGAAATCTATTTGCATAACCTTAAAGATTGGCAAGAACGAATCAGCAATCTAATTACTAACCTACTAAAAACTCCCGATTCTACAGTCTCGGCGGCGGTGACTCGGCTGTTACGAACGGCGGAAACCAATACAAATTACAACGCTGCTGACAATAGCACTCCTAAACTCAAAGTCTTAGCACAGGTACACAATACCTATATTTTGGCGGAACGGGAAAGTGGACTTTGCTTAATCGAACAGCACGTCGCCCACGAACGGATTTTATTTGAAAATTTGGAAACCCAATGGGAAATTACGCCCCTCGATCGACCTCTAGTCATAAAAAATCTATCGGAGTTGGCAGTAGAAAGACTGAGAGCAATAGAGATAGATATAAAGGAATTTGGTGTGGATATATGGGCAGTGCGATCGCTTCCTAAAATTATAATTGAGTATTTTGAGAAGTGTTCTGAGAAAAATCTTGAAAAAGAGCGACAAGAAATCTTAATCGAACTCAGTTTACAAGTAGATATCTCTCAAGCAAAAGCCACTGCCGCCTGTCGGAGCGCGATCCGTAATGGCACTACCCTAGATTTAGCCACGATGCAAGACCTAGTTAATCAATGGGAGCAAACTCGAAATCCGCACACCTGCCCCCACGGTCGCCCGATTTGTTTATCTTTAGAGTCTAATGCTCTAGCGCGATTCTTTCGCCGTAACTGGATTGTCGGAAGTTAGAGAGATTCACTTTAAGTTAAAAGATTTAGTTAAAAGATTGAGTTAAAAGGATCGAACGTAGAGATATTTTAAGTAAGGCGTGATAACTAAAATCGATGGGTTAAAATGCAGTTCTAGGTTACAAAATAATAAACCATGCTCGATCCAGATCTGACGACTATTCAATTTAATCAACAAGAATACGAACGCTACTCCCGCCACCTGATTTTGCCCGAAGTCGGCGTAGAAGGACAGAAAAGATTAAAAGCTGCCAGCGTGTTATGTATTGGTACGGGTGGTTTGGGCGCACCTCTATTAATGTATTTAGCCGCCGCAGGTGTAGGACGGATTGGGATTGTCGATTTTGATATTGTTGATGCTTCCAATCTTCAGCGTCAGGTTATTCACGGTACTTCTTGGATCGGAAAGCCTAAAATTGAGTCGGCAAAAGATCGCATCTATGAAATTAATCCCTTCTGCCAAGTGGATCTCTATCAGACCATGATTAGCTCGGAAAATGCCTTAGAGATTATGGCACCCTATGACATTGTGGTGGATGGCACCGATAATTTTCCGACTAGATATCTAGTTAATGACGCTTGCGTTTTATTAAACAAACCCAATGTATACGGCTCTATTTATCGATTTGAGGGACAAGCTACAGTATTTAATTACCGAGGTGGATGGCTGCGTCCTGATGATTGGGATAGTTTATCGCCTGAGTCTAAGAAAAGTTTGCGAGATGGCGATCGCGACTGGATTTATGATGCCGATGCTACCGCTCCAAATTATCGTGATTTATATCCCGAACCTCCACCTCCGGGTTTAGTACCTTCCTGTGCTGAGGGTGGAGTTTTAGGAATTTTACCCGGCATTATTGGCGTAATTCAAGCCACAGAAACTATAAAAATTATTTTAGGCAAAGGTACAACTTTAAGCGGGCGGCTGCTATTATTTGATGCTTTAGAAATGAAATTTCGAGAGTTAAAGCTGCGTCCCAATCCAGTGCGTCCAGTAATTACCGAACTGATCGACTATCAACAATTCTGCGGAATCCCCCAAGCCAAAGCTATGGAATCACAAGATCTAATCCAAATCCCCGAAATCACAGTTGCCGAGCTCCAATCATTAATTGATAATCCCGATTATGTAATTGTCGATGTTCGCAATCCGAGCGAATGGGAAATTGGCAGAATCCCAAATACAACTTTGATTCCCCTCCCAGATATTGAAAATGGAAATGGAGTAGAGCAAGTTAAAGCTTTAATGGGAGAGCGCAAATTGGTAGTGCATTGTAAATTGGGAGGGCGATCGCTTAAGGCGTTGGGAATCCTCAAACAAGCAGGTATAGAAGGCATCAATGTTAAAGGTGGAATCAATGCTTGGAGTCAAGAGATTGATAGTTCAATACCGACCTATTAAATTTACATACTAATTTGCAAGTAAATGAATCATCTCCAGAACATTCATAACTTTATAAAAATTTCCGATTGGCTTACTACCGCAGGACAGCCTACAGTTGAGGAGTTTGCTCTAATTAAGGCTGAGGGCTTTACTAAAGTTATTAACTTGGCGTTATCTACTTCTACAAATGCTATTGATAATGAAGCCGAAATCGTCCAATCTTATGGTATCGAGTACGTCCATATTCCCGTAATTTGGGAGAATCCGACTATTGAGGACTTTCAGAAATTTGCTGAGACGCTCAACCGCAGTTGGGTCGATAAGTCCGATCTAGGTAAAGATCTAGACAAAGATCTAGATCCAGATATAGGTACAAATAAACTTTTTATTCATTGCGACCTGAATATGCGAGTTTCGGCATTTATCTATTTATATAGGCAGATTTATCAACTATGCGATCGCGAATTAGCCCTTAAAGATTTATATAAAATTTGGACACCAAACCCAATCTGGCATAGGTTTATCGAAAATATACTCGAAACTTATCAGTTCAATTATCCTCCCAACATTTATACATTTGCAGAGTTAGCCTTTCCCACTGAGGGTATTAAATTTAATTACAAAGCTCAAACTTTAACTCGTCCTTACATAGTTTTTAATATGGTGGCTAGTGTTGATGGCAAAACTACGACCAGTCAGGGACAAGTAGCAGGTTTGGGCTCGAAAATGGATCGTCAAATTATGAATCGGTTGCGATCGCAAGTAGATGCAGTTATAGTTGGGGCAAAAACTTTTAGAGCCGACCCATTTATTCCTACAGTGAAATCAGAACTTTTAAGCGAAAGATTACAAAACTTTGCCGATCAACCTTTAGGGGTAGTAGTTAGTAATAGTGGTAACTTACCCTTAGAACATCGGTTTTGGGAGGCAGGGAGAGATTTCCGCCTAGTATTTTTGGGGGCTGAAGCTACTTTAGAAACTGAAGAGATTATTGCGCGAAAGGCACAGGTTTTTAGGTTATCTCCCGATGGCAACTTAGCCGAAATGTTAAATTTGCTTTGGCAGAAATTTGGAGTTAAAACCTTAATGGTGGAGGGTGGATCTAGCTTGAATTATGAGTTTATATCCGCAGGTTGGAGTGATGAGCTATTTCTAACTGTATGTCCAAAATTAGTCGGCGGGGTTAAGAATTCTACAATTATCGGTGGAGAAGATTACGGACTGCAAGAATTCCCAAATTTAAGCCTGCGATCGCTATATCGACATGAAAATGAAATATATTTGCGTTACCAAATCAAAAAGTCGGAACCAAGTTAAGTTAGATTTCAGAACGAACTAAATTGGTCGCCGTTGCTGCATCGTAATTCTTCTTGATTGATAAGCATTTCGGCGTTGTTGAGCGATCTCTCTTTGGCAATCACGAATTGTTCTTTTTAACTGAGCTATGACCTTTATTTCACTTCTGTCACCAGTTGAATATAAGCTCAGAATTTGTTGATATGACTGCACGGAAATGTTCTGCAAATCTATTTGTCTATATGTTTCTGAGTATGGTGAAATTTTTAGCATTTGATATTTTCAACTTAATCTTTATCAGTTTAAATTTTATTTCCTAAATCTTATTCAGTAAATAAAAAAATAAGCCCTCACTATTTTTAGTAAGAGCTTGAATAGACAGTAAATCCGATATTAGATGATGCCCCAGAAGTGAAGAACACCTTGTCCGCTAACTAATTCGACCGCGAGCGCGGCTACAAAGCCGATCATAGCTAGACGGCCATTCCAGTTTTCAGCACCAGCAGTGAATCCATATGTCCAAGCGTTGCGATTGTCATTTTCCATTGTTTTAGTCCTGTGTTAATTTGTTAACAATAAGAAATGTAACAGATTATTGAAGAAATTGCAACATATTCTTACAAACTCTTTAATGTCCATTAAGACTCCTGCCCAGGATCGATACTCAAAGCCAATTGATAGAGTTGCCGACGGGGTAATTTTGTAAGCTCAGCTAGTTGCCGACTTGCTTGCGATCGCGATACGCCCTCTGACATGATCGACTCTAGTTCAGATTTAAGTTGTGTTTCTGTCCAGACTTGAGCATCGCTTACGGGTAATCCTGCTATGACTAGGGTAAATTCGCCTCTAGGAGCACAATCTTTGTAATGGGCGATCGCCTCTGACAGATTTCCCCGCCAAAATTCTTCATGGAGCTTAGTTAGTTCTCGTCCCAGCACAATAGCACGATCTGTACCTAAAGATTGGCTCAGATCTTGAAGCGTTCTAACTAGCCGATGCGGTGCCTCATACATCACGATCGTGCGAGACTCTATTTTTAATTGTTCTAACTGCGATCGCCGTAGTTGAGAGTCCGTTGCTAAAAAACCAGCAAAGATAAAGCTATGGGTAAGTAAACCCGAAGCTACCAAAGCTGTAGTACAAGCACTAACTCCCGGAATTGGGACTACAACAATATTTGCGGCAATACAAGCTTGAACCAGTTCTAACCCTGGATCGGAAATGCTCGGCATCCCAGCATCGCTAACCAAAGCCATAGATTTCCCATCTTGTAATTGGGTTAGTAATTCGGGAACACGCGCATGACTATTATGGGTGTGATAGCTAATCTGAGGAGTCTCAATCTGGAAGTGATGGAGCAGCTTACCCGTATGCCGAGTATCCTCCGCCGCAATTAGGTCAACACTTTGCAGGGTTTTAATTGCCCGCATCGTTATATCATCAAGGTTGCCAATGGGGGTACCAACAAGATAAAGTGTGCCTAACGCCAATTTTTATTCTCCAAATCCCTAACTTGCCGTTCTAAGCGATCTATTCTTCCTCTGAGTTCATCAACTTCATTTTGCCTGGGAACTCCCAAATCTTGTAAAGTATTGCGAATTTGCTTTTGAATTAATGCCTCAAGATTGATCTGTTCGGACTTAAAGCGCTCGCCGAAATCATTGATAAAATCTGACGCTTGATCGGGATTAAACTTACCATCTTTGACGTATTCATCGGTAACTTCCTTCAGCTTTTCAATCATTAAAGAAGTAGTTCCAACTCCGAGCATTAATAATTGTTTGAGAATATTGTTGCTATCCATATTTTTTATTCTATAAATTCTTTAAACGGTTGTGCCTTAGCTCTATTACACCCAATTTTGACATACAATTTTTAACCAGATTAGGGCGATCGCCTCCTAATTAGATCGGTTTCCTTCCCCAGACCTAGCGATCGCAGTGCGAGAATATATGGATTCAAAGCTCAAATTTAGGAATATTCCAAGATGTTTGAAATTCAAGACACGAGTGTAACCAATAACTCTTTACTTACCTACCTAAAAAATCAGTCTCCAGAAACGCTCGAGCAAGTGGCAAAGCACGTCAGCCCTGAAATTCGCCAAGTTATAAATCATAATATTCAAGGCTTAGTTGGAATGCTACCTCCTTCTCAATTTCAGGTTTCTGTAACCACCAATCACGAAAATCTAGCAAACCTGATCGGATCGGCGATGATGACAGGCTATTTTCTCAGTCAAATGGAAACCCGCATGAAGTTAGACTTAGCCTTTGGTGACGGTCTATCTGAGCCAAAATCTGAAACCAACTCCGAAACAGAATCTGATACTGATACTAAGCCTCAATCTGAAGAACTAAAGGATCTAACTGAGCCCTCCGCGTAGGTTCATCATTTATGACCGTGGAACCGAATTCCCAAAAAAATATCGTATAAAAACCCACCAAAATCATTGAGCTTTAGCAATCCTAAGCTTTGTGGGGCATCATTAACATCTAATAAAGGTTTCATTTGGGTATAAGCACTCTTGTAGTTATACCAAGGCACGGAGGGCCACAGATGATGAATTAGATGATAGTTTTGCCCTAATAATAAAATATTGAGGAGCCAACTAGGATAAACTCTGGCATTTTTCCAACGTGAAGTTTCTTTAAATGGACGATGGGGCAGATAGTCAAAAAATAAGCCCAAAGCCAATCCCATAATTGCCGCAGGGACGAACCAATAGTTGAGAATATAGGGTAAAAAGTCAAACTCATAGCCTGCAATTAAAATACAAACTAAGATCATGCGGCTAACTGTCCACTCGACTAATTCATTTTTACGCCACAGTTTCCTTTGAAAAAAGAATATTTCATGATAAAAAAACCTCACAGCAATTAACCACAAGGGTCCACCCGTAGAAACAAAGTGATCGGGATCGTTTTCGGGATCGTTAACATTTGCATGATGCTGCATATGTACCCTCGTAAAGACAGGATAGACAAATCCCTGCAACACCGCCGAAATATGCCCCATTGCCGCATTGATCAAGCGATTTCGGTGAGCTACCCCATGTGAGGCATCGTGAATGACTGTACCCAATACATAAAGGGAGAGAAAGTTAGCTGTAAACACCACCCAATGCGCCCAATGCCAGACCCAATACCCAGTACTAGAAGCGATCGCCAGAATAACCGAACCAATCATCAAACATAAAGTGGGATTAAACCCCTGAGGAGCTCCCATGAAAGCGATCGGTACAGTCAGGGCTTTCACTGGCTGCTGAAGGTTTACACTCATTTCGTTATCTAATAAAATTTGAATTTTTTAATCGAAGTTTTATAAGTAGAGTTAGAAACTTAACATGGCAAAGTTCTAATATTCCTTTCGTAGTATAGGTCAATCTTCGTAATAGTATATAGATTTGTTAAGGATTTTAGCTAGATATAACTAATTTGAATAGTTATAAGAACACTTGGGTTGATTTTTTTTGGTTTGATGTATTTTTGTAAGACAACCGTTAAATTTAGCAATTAGTATAGTTGACAATTAAATGGGGGGAATATCAGTAATTCTAGTTATGAGTTTTTAAGCTGCTTCAGATCGACTTTTTGCTGCTTTATTGCAGGTTTAAACTGTTTCAGTTCAGCTTTGGATTTTACTAATTTTTCAAAATGAGAATTGCTGCATTTTTACTTTAAAGATCCTAGACTTTAGCTGACTTAAGAAATTATTGTCCTATAATCAAAACTCACAACAGATTTGTACAACATTTGAATAAACAGATGACAGATTGGCAAGAGATTTCTGGTGGGGTAACGGCAGCAAAAGGGTATCGAGCCTCTGGGATTACGGCTGGGTTAAAACCTTCGGGTGCGCCAGATTTAGCATTAATAGTTAGTGATGTGGGGGCGATCGCCGCAGGAGTATTTACGACATCTTGCGTACGGGCTGCCTGTGTGGACTTTAATCGTCAGGTTTTAGAATCTGGGGCAATGGTTAAAGCAATTTTGTGTAATGCGGGTCAGGCAAATGCCAGTACGGGTGCAGAAGGTTGGCGTAATACGGTGGAAACTGCACAACTTGTACAAACCTCTTTAGAAACTGAAGATGCTGTATTAGTGGCATCCACGGGTGTAATTGGGCGACAACTACGGATGGATTTAATTCGTCCTGCCATTCCCAAGGTAGTCGCGGCGTTATCGACTGAGGGTGGAGATGCAGCAGCGAAGGCAATTATTACGACCGATTTAGTAACTAAGGCGATCGCGCTCGAAGCTGATTTTGATGGCATCCCTGTCAGGATTGGTGGAATTTCTAAGGGATCGGGGATGATTCATCCGAATATGGCAACAATGCTGGCTTTTATTACCTGTGATGCGGCAGTAGCTCCAACTTTGTGGCAAGAAATGGTCAGTCGGGCTTGCGATCGCAGTTTCAATCAAATTACGGTCGATGGCGATACTAGCACTAACGATATGCTCTTGGCACTGAGCAACGGACAATCTGGCACACCGGGGATTATGGAAGCAGATTCGGCATCGGCGCAAAAACTAGAAGAGATGTTAACCGAAGTTTGTATTTATCTGGCAAAGGCGATCGCCCGTGATGGTGAGGGAGCTACTTGTTTAATTGAGATTACGGTTAGTGGTGCGAAAGATTGGGCTGCGGCTAGGCAAGTTGCTAAGACTATTGCAGGTTCATCTTTGGTTAAATCTGCGGTATTTGGACGCGATCCTAATTGGGGGAGAATTGCGGCGGCGGCAGGGCGATCGGGTATTATTTTCGAGCAAACCGAACTAGATATTCATTTGGGCGAGTTTGTGATGATGTCCCAAGGTACACCTCAATTATTCGATCGCGATGCTGCTAGTAATTATCTAAAAAGCGATACCGTGCACATAAACGTCAATATTGGTAATGGTACGGGAGTAGGAACTGCATGGGGCTGCGATCTAAGTTACGATTATGTGAAGATTAACGCCGAATATACTACCTAACTGACCTAATTATTAGACCTCATGATTCTTGTAATAGATAACTACGATAGCTTTACCTATAACCTCGTGCAGTATTTAGGAGAGTTACTGCCCAATTATCCACATTTAGGAGAAGTGATGGTTAAACGGAATGATGAGATTGCGATCGCCCAGATTAAAGAACTAAATCCTAAGGCGATCGTGATCTCACCCGGACCCGGTCGCCCTGAAGAGGCAGGAGTATCTTTAGATGCGATCCGCGAACTAGGAGCATCTATTCCGATTTTAGGCGTATGTTTGGGGCATCAAAGTATGGGCTTAATGTATGGAGGTGAGGTAATTCGCGCCCCTTATCTCATGCATGGTAAGACCTCGGCGATTTATCATAAAAATACTGGCATTTTAGAAGGACTTGATAATCCTTTTACCGCTACCCGCTATCACAGTCTAGTTATCGATCCCGAACATTGCCCAGAAGTTTTAGAAATTACTGCATGGACGGAAGACAAGATTATTATGGCGGTACGTCATCGTGATTATCCCCATGTACAAGGCGTTCAGTTCCATCCAGAGAGCATTCTGACGACTTCGGGAAAACAACTACTAAGTAACTTCCTAAAAAGTATTCCTAACTAGACTAAAACCCAGATCTTAAAATTCAAATCTTAAAACTCAAAACTTAAAACTCAGATAGTGAATATGCCTAAATACTTCACCTGTCCTAATTGCGGAGCCGATGTGCCAATCAAGGCAAAAGCCTGTCCTGAATGCGGTTCTGACGAAGATACGGGATGGTCGGAAGAGGCTAAATATGTGCATTTACTTCCAAATCGGGGGGATTCGGTAATGCCTCCGACTAAAGTTTGGCAGAAGTATTTTATGGTAGCGATCGCTACTTTGGTAATTACTTCGATTTTACTATCTCAAGGATTTACATGGGGCATCTACTTTCCCATAATTATATTTGGCTTGTATCTATCTTATTTTGCTATGCAGAAGATTAAATAATGAAGATTAAATGATTAGGATAAGGAATCCTTATATCTTTCTCTTAAGGCAATTTCAGCTTCTTCGCGATCGTCAAAATGAATTTTTTCTGTGCCAATAATTTGATAATTTTCATGTCCTTTGCCAGCAATTAAGACTGTATCTCCTGCTTGGGCATTGGCGATCGCTTCTTTAATACAAATTTTGCGATCTATCTCTACTTGAGGTTTTACAGAATTGGGAATTCCCATGAGAATATCTTGAAGAATAGTTTGGGCATTTTCAGTGCGCGGGTTATCAGAAGTAACATAGACTTTATCCGCTAATCTTGCCGCAATTTCGCCCATAATCGGTCTTTTCGTCCGATCGCGATCGCCACCACATCCGAAAATGCAAATTAGCTCTCTTTGGGTAAAGGGACGCATGGCTTTGAGCAGATTTTCCAAACTATCGGGCGTATGGGCATAGTCTACAACTACTGTAATATCTTGATCGGGATTGACTTGCACTTTTTCAACTCGACCTGGGACATTCTTAAATTCGGGTAATCGTTGAACTATCTCTTCTAAACTGGTTCCACTTTTAACCAGATGCATAGAAGTGGCGATCGCTGCTAAGACATTAGCTAAATTAAAACTTCCGACAAGGGGAGATCTGAATTCTCTTTTTCCCATCGGCGTATGTAATGTAGCAGTGACTCCATTAGAGCTATAAGTAAGATTATCGGTAAAAAAGTCTGCGTCGGTATTAGTTAAGCTATAAGTCCATATTGGTTTTCCTAGCTTTCGACAATCAGATATCAATCTTGTTCCATAGGCATCATCAAGATTAATTACTGCTCTTCCTTTTAAATAATCAGAATTAAACAGTAAAGCTTTGGCTTGAAAATATTGCTCTAAATTAAGGTGATAATCTAAGTGATCTTGAGTGAGATTTGTAAAAACTGATACCTCAAAGGGACAATTCCACACTCGCCGTTGAGCTAACGCATGGGAACTAACTTCTATTACCATCACTTCTTGATTACAATCCACAGCCTGTTTGAGTTGTGCCTGTAAATCTATGGCAAATGGGGTAGTGTGCGTAGAGATATGTTCGTAATCCTGCCAACGAGTATAGAGAGTTCCCATTAGCCCAGTCGGATATTTATCCTTGAGCAGAAATTCAATCAAGTGTGTGGTAGTGGTTTTACCGTTTGTACCAGTTACACCAACTAATTTGAGCTTTTGAGCGGGATAGTTATAAAAACTCGCAGCAAGATTTGCACAGGCGGTAGTTACATCGGTGACGGGAATTATCTGGGGATGAGATTCTAGTTTAGAGGTTCGGTCGATAATGGCGGCGATCGCTCCCTTTTCTAATGCCTGTAATACATACTGACTGCCATCTACTTTACTGCCGAGCATTGCGATAAATAAATCCCCATGTTCACAAATTCGGGAATCAGTTACTATGCGCTTGACGATGCCATCATTAGCACTCTCATTTTTATAACCTGCTTTACCTAAAAGTTCCGTTAACTGCATTATTTCATTCTCTCCTTAACCCCACTTAAATATTGCCGCACCCCAACTTAAACCTGCTCCAAATCCTGATATGGCTATAGTATCAGAGCTTTTGATTTTATGCGATCTCACTGATTCGTCTAAGGCTAAGGGAATAGAAGCAGCAGAAGTGTTGCCATAGTTACTTAGATTACTAATTACTTTCTCAGAGGCAATATCCATGCGGGACTGAACGGCATCTAAAATGCGCTGATTTGCTTGATGCAAGATTAACCAATCAATATCTTTCACGGTTAAATTGGCATGAATTAGAGCTTTTTCTAAAACTTCGGGTACCGACTTGACAGCAAAGCGATAGACTTCTCCGCCATTCATGGTGATATTATCGTAGGCTCTTGCATTAGAATTATGATTGAGATTGAGTAGTGGATTACCTTTACCATCACTTCTTAATTCAAACCCTAAGAGATAATCTTGCTCTGATGCCTGTAATACCACTGCTCCAGCCCCATCTCCAAATAAAATACAGGTACGGCGATCGGTCCAATCGACCCACCGTGATAAAACATCTGCCCCGATTAGTAAAATATTGCGATAGGTACCCGTACGAATAAACTGAGATGCCGTGACTAAGCCAAACACAAACCCCGAACAAGCCGCACTAAGATCGAAGGCGACCGCCCGCTCTGCTCCCAAAAGGAACTGTACTTGAGATGCTGAGCCAAATAGATCGTCAGGACTAGAAGTAGCCAGAATAATTAAATCTAGATCTTCAGGCTCTATACCTGCCATAGCGATCGCTTCCTTTGCGGCTATAGTTGCTAAACTTACAAGAGATTCTCGATCGGGGGTAATTACTCTTCTTTGGTGAATTCCCGTCCTTGAAAAGATCCACTCATCGGAGGTCTCGATAGTTTGACTGAGTTCATCATTAGTGATTACGCGTTGGGGTACAGCCGAACCACTTCCAATTATTCTGACTCCATTCATTTGATTTCTTCCGTAACAGCATTAAGTTCTTTAATTTGCGTGCGGATGCGATCTAATACTTCATTTTCTACGGCATCTTTAGCTACTCGAATGGCATTAAATATACTTGAAGCTTTAGAGCTACCGTGGGCGATTATACATACTCCGTCCACGCCTAGTAATAAAGCCCCTCCATACTCGTTATAGTCCATTCTTTGCTTGACCTGTGAAAGATTGGGACGCAAAAACAAAATTCCTAATTTACCCCACCATCCCCTTGGGAGCTCTTCTTTCAAAATTTGCATTGCCACTTTGCCCACACCCTCAGCAAACTTTAACAAAACATTACCCATAAAACCATCGCAGATAACCACATCAAAATCGCCCGACATCACATCTCTACCCTCTGCATTGCCTGCAAATGGAATCTGGGGATTACCTTGGAGGCTTTGGTGCACTTTAATTGCCAGATCGTTACCCTTAGAAGGTTCTTCGCCAATATTAAGCAGTCCTAGCTTGGGATTATCTACACCCAAGGCATAGCGGCTATACAGTAGCCCCATCATGGCAAATTGTTCTAAAAACTTGGGACGGCAATCGACATTAGCACCTACATCTAAGAGCAAAACGGGTTTATGGGGAATTAAAGTCGGTAACAATGCCCCGATCGCAGGTCGGTCGATGCCTTTTAATCTGCCCAGTCTTAATAATGCGGCTGCCATTGCTGCGCCCGTGTGTCCTGCGGCAACTACACTATCGGCTTTCTTTTGCTTGACCAGTTCCATAGATACGGCGATCGAACATTTGGGCTTGCGGCGTAGAGCTTCTAGTGGTTCTTCATGCATATCTATTTGCCCTTCAGCATGGACGATCTCAATGCGATCGCTTGGTTTATGCTGATGTTGCTTCAGATATTTGGAGATCGCTTCTTCATCACCCACTAATAAAATATCAATATCAAACTTTGCCTGAGCCATCAAAGCTCCAGCAATTATTTCATCTGGGGCATGATCCCCACCCATAGCATCAACTGCAATTCGCACGTTTAGTTCCATTACTAGCTAATCTGCCCAAGATTTTAACAGTTTAAGCTACCAAGACTAAAACATAATTTGCTTTAGGTATTTAATCTAATGGCATTTAAGAATTCGGCGATCGCCTCTTGTCTCCATATACCCTCAGCCCTACGACCGTTTAGAAGTTGAAGATGGATTGTAAAGTTTCCCACAAGACCAGAGGCTTCGATAAAAATCTCCTCGGTTTGAGCGGAGCAGATCAGGTTTTCTTCTTCTGCAAGTTCGGCTTGCATTGATGTCATTGTTTCAGCTAACTGTAGGCTTAGACGACAAAAATCATTAAGCTCTTGTTGATTGAGCTCGATCGCCCAGTTTTCTGCACCAACTAAGCCTACAAAAATTTCAGCATCGGGAGAGTAACCTAACCGCCAACCCTCCCCACTTATTAAATACTTATTCAAACAAAAATCTAATCGCTCAAAATTTCGGGTTGAGTTAGCTCATCAGACATTTCCACGATCGCTCTAATTATGGGCTTAAGAAAATGATCGTCATAGTCATCAGCTTCATCATAGCGGCGGAGTTTTGCCCGATTTGCAACTTGAACTGTAATCCGATAGCGGTTTGGGGCGGCAGAGACAAGTTCTTCAGCACGGCGGAGAGCTTCAGCAGCTTCGATGGTATAGCGTTTAGACATAATTAATTTGCCTTAATTTCAGAGAGTTTTCTCAGAGTTCTTTGCACAGAAATATAAGTGTAACCCATAAAACTCATAAATCTGATGGTTGTATGTTGGACAACTATCTTGTAACTTATTTTAGAATTTAACTTAGAAGTTTTTAAGTTGGATTAATCGCGCTAAAGTCTGCCAAGATTCGACTGTAATTACGAATAACTGCCAACATATTCAGGCGATCGCTTCGCACTTGCATATCTTCATCCATGACTAATACTTCATCAAAAAACTGACTGAGTAAAGGTGTTATATCTACCAAAGCAGATAATAATTGGGCGTAATTAGGATTCAGAGCTTGTTGGGATACTTGGTGGGGTAAAGAGGCGATCGCTTGATACAGAGCAATTTCTGAAGGCTGGGTTAAACGGCTCCGATCGACTACTAATCTAATATCGGTAATTTCACTGCTAAGATTTCCGTGTTCGGCTAACCGACTGGCACGATTTACGACCTCATATACTTGCCCCAGTCTGCCATCTTGACGAGAGGCTTGTAAAAACTGGGCGCGATCGCGAATTAAAGCTAAATTTTCGAGATTGGCAGCGATATGATTTTGGACAAACAGGGCATTTACTAAGTCGTAATCAATTCCCATTTCTTTGAGTAAAGTCTCACAGCGTTGCTGAAACCACTTACAAAGATTATGAAAAAGTTTTTCGGTATCACCAGAATTGAGATCGGATAGAGGTTTTCGTTTTTTATAGATGGAAATAACATCAAAGAACAATCTGGGTAAATTAAGATGATAGTCACTATCCCAAGCGATTTGAATAATGGCGGCGGCGGAACGTCTGAGGGCAAAGGGATCGGATGAGCCTGTGGGGATTAAGCCCAGTCCAAAAATGCCGACTAAAGTATCGAGGCGATCGCTAATTGCCACAATTTTACCCGTGAGAGTTTGGGGTAATTTATCTCCTGCGCCCCGTGGTAGATAATGCTCTAAAATGCCATCGGCAACTATCTCAGCTTCATTACTAGATCGGGCATAGTAGCTCCCCATGATCCCTTGGAGTTCGGGAAATTCCTTGACCATCTCGGTGACTAAATCGGCTTTACAAAGCGTGGCAGTGCGTTTGATTTTGATAGTGTCTGTAGTGGATAATTCCAGATTAGCGATCGCCCCAGTTACAGCCTGAGTAATTTCCACAATGCGATCGACTTTATCCCCAACCGAGCCTAATTGTTCTTGAAATGTTACCCTTTGTAATTGTGGTAAAAAGCTCTCTAAAGTTACCGAGCGATCGCGATCGTAGAAAAACTTACCATCAGATAACCTTGCTCTGATTACCCTGCCATTTCCTGCGGCAATTAATTTAGACTTTTCGGGATCGCCATTGGAAATAGTTATAAAGTAAGGTAACAGTCGATCGAGAGGACGATCTGTTTTCTCCAAATCGGTTTGCTGATTATCGATCTGGCGACTTTCATGCTGACGATACATGGGGAAATAGCGTTGATGGCTCTCCATCTCAGTTTTAATGACTATGGGCGGTAATGTCAAAAACTCGCGATCGAACTCTCCAACTACTGCGGTAGGAAATTCGATTAATTGCGTAACTTCTTCTAATAAGGATTCGGGAATCTCGGCAGTTGCCCGCATTAACTCGGATACGCCTTTAATTTGACTGCAAATTCTGTGCTTGCGCTCTTCAACATCCACGATTACAAATGCCTCTTTTAAGGTGGCAACATAATCGATCGCGGTATCAATTACTACAGGGCGCGGATGCATGACTCGATGTCCCCAACTGCGGCGATCGCTATTTATATTTCCTAAGGTCAAAGCCAAAATCCGCTGATCTAATAAAGCTACAAGCCAGCGAATAGGGCGAGGAAACTTTAACTCACCCGTACCCCATCGCATTAATCTTTTTCCCTCTAAGCCCGTAATCCAAGTGAGAACTATCGACCTTAGAACTTCATCGGTTTCCATCCCTTTCACTGCTTGGGAGGCAAATACAAAACTTCCTTTTTCGGTTTCTTTAATTACTAAATCATCAATTTCTAAACCTTTAGAGCGGGTAAATCCAATTAATGCCTTAGTTGGTTCGCCATTTGTGCCATTAATATATGCTGCTGCGAGAGCGGGACCTTTAATTTCTAGAGTGCGATCGGGCTGGTGCCGAGGTAAGCCTTCAATTAATACTGCCAAACGCCGAGGTGTTGCATAATAACTAATTTTGGTAGAGGTTAAATAATTTTCGGCAAGACTGAGGGGGATACGTTGCTGCCACTGCTTTAGAGCATCAGTAACGAAACCTGATGGTAATTCTTCGGTGCCTACTTCTAATAAAAACGCTGCCATTGGTTGCTCTTAAACTAAATTGATAATCGCCTAAATCGATGATCCAGTTTATATCACTGGACAGCTAGTTCTATGAGATTTTTGGATTCAACTTTGCACCTTAAAAGATCGTCATTGTTGTTTATTGCTTATTAATTGCTCATCCGCGTTGCTAAAAGATCGGAACTATCACCTTGGTGGAATTTAATTCGACCTTCTAAAGAGTCTTTATCCTTTAATATAAGCCAACCACTACCAAACGCAGGATCGCATTCATCATTTCCATCCCAAGTAAACTCAAATCTATTTCCATCTTTTGATATTTCGCCATCAATTTGTCCAGAGACTAAACCGAATTGAAATTCTCCAGAGTCTTTGCTCTCAATCGTAATATATGCTTTAACTTCCATGTCCAAGTAATCACTTTCCCACATTTCCATTTCTGTAATCCGCCATTTACCGATGTAGTCCATTTCTTTTCCTCAATTTATTAATATATTTATCGCATCATATATCAATTACTTTTCATATTTTCCAAAGTAATTGATTTGGCTTCGATCGCCTCCAAACGACTCTTCATTTCCTGATTATTTTTCTTTAGTTCTTCTAATTCTTCTCTTAATTCCTTAATGCTGGCATCCGAACCGATCGCTGGTTGAGCTATATTCCTAGTAAATCTTTTAAAAATTTGGTTAGAGCTTTAATTTTTGGAAGTTGCTGCTCCACTTCACGGCTGATCCATTCATTATCAGAAATACTTACTGTATTGGTTTTGCCAGGCTTCAGAATGCTAACAACAGATGCAATTGTTGCTTTTTCTTTATCAAAGGGCTTCCAATGTTTAATTTCAGATTCAGTAAACACATCAATATAGGTATTTGCTCTTTTCATAAATTCTGGGTAAGCGATGTGACCACATTCGCAAAGAAGGCTGTCAACAACTCCTGAATCTAAGTTATTTGGCAAAACATATACGCCTAATTTGGGACAACTACCAACCACTAATCCACCTTGTTTAGGAAATTCGGGAAAATACTCTTTAAAACCTTTAAAGTACTCTGATACAACTTGCTCGGGTAAAGACTTATCTGCATCAGCAACTATTCCAAAAGCTGATAGCTGAGAAATATCTATATCAGATAATTTATCCTGAAAATTAGTAATTAAGTTACTTCCTTCACCAGCATATATTGCTATAGATAATTCATCATTGTGAAGAATTGATGGCATATCCAGCCGAACATATAATTTCCCCGATCTTGGCGGATAATTTGGAATAAATTTACGCCAAAACCGATCTAAATCGGACTTCTCATCCCACTTAGAGAAGTCTAATAACTTACAAAGTATTTTAGATATAAATACCTGATCATGATTTCCTTCTACTCCAATTAGCGCATATCTTTGACTCACCAGCGTACCTCCTGTCCTGATTCTTCTCGTAAACGCTTTAATCTGCTCCAGTCATGTCTAACTACTTTTGTAACAGACTCTTTAGGCTCCAAACGATAAAGTACAAGATCGGATTCAGCCTCCGTGACTGCCAATAAAGCATCAACAGTTTCAAGACTATGTGTGGTTACAAAAAGTTGAACATTCATCTCTTTACTCCACCTTACTAACCAACCGAATGATTTTTGGAGAACTTCAGTATGAATTGCGGACTCAAGTTCATCAATTAAAAGAATCCCACCTTTGGCAGATGCTAATTTTAGAGCTATATGTAGAAGGCGACGTACTCCATCACCAAACATACTGACAGGTACAAGTCCTATTTTTCGGTGTTGAATGTAGATATTAAATTGTGAACTTCGCATATTTGGAGACAAAAGAATTTCGATATCACAAATATCGTTATCCATTTGACTCAAAAGGTCTAAAACATCTGTTTTAAAATTATCAAATCGAGCTTCTGATAGCAATCTAATTTGCCCAATAGCTGAACGATGGGATGTAGTTGTAACGACTGAAGTAGCTATGCTAGGTTTATTCTTACTCGAAAATCTAGATAAAAATTCATGCTCCCAAATCTCATAATATTCAATTAAATATGATTCTCCACTTTCAAATAGATTTAATTGTCCAGTATCTAGCTTAACCATTAATTTAAGACCTTTTTGTATTTTCAAGAGATCTTCACTCTCCTCAATCTGTTCGTCTTTATTAAGTTGTCCATCTTCATTTAGTAATCTTCTTTCTTCAGAAACATAAATTCTTTCTGTTTCCTCATAGGTTGCTTCCATTATTTTAATGGGGAATTCACCACTTCCTGAAATGGAGATTCTTCGATTACTAATATCTTGAATGTTATCTAAAAAATTACGAGGAAAAAGCCATTCAAGAGCCTCAAGTGCTGATGTTCTGATACTTCGATAATTTTGTTCTCTTTGTGAAGCAGTATTTATCCATATTCTTATATCAAGAGGATGGCAAAAAATAGTTAAGGCTTCTAGAACGCTAGTTTTACCAGAATTATTAATACCTACGAGCAAATTGACCTGACCAAGATTTTTAAGTTCAACTTCGCGTAAACCTCTAAATTGATGAATTGTGATACTTTCTAAATTTTTCATAAATTTATAATTAGCTTGACTTATTTGACTTCGCTTCGATCGCCTCCAAACGACTCTTCATTTCCTGATTATTTTTCTTTAGTTCTTCTAATTCTTCTCTTAATTGTTTAATACTACTATCCGAACCGATCGCGGCTTGAACTTTAGTAACTGCCTCATCTGCCATGCGTTTAACTCGACCATCTGGAGTTTGATTGGATAAAGATTGAAGAATTCTGATTGCCCCAGTATTATCTATTTGTCCTAACGCATTCACTACAGAAACTTGAGTTAAAAAGAAAGACTCTAAGGCAATTACTTCTAAGCGATTGAGAATTTGTTCGGTTTTGGGTTTGGTTTGGGATTTTCCTAGCGTTCCTAAAGCCCGAATTGCTGCCAGACGCAGAGGTTGAGCCGTGGTAGGTGCTGTGTATAAAAGAATCGTTTCTAGAGCCAAATCGGAATCCTTAATTTTCGCCAGACCCGCGATCGCTCCACTTCTTACTACTTCATTCCATCCAGATTTTTCTTCTAGCGTGGTTTGTAATAATTGAATTACGCCATCGGGCGGATATTGATTACTCAGCACTTGAGCCAAATCTCCAATGCAACTGGCAGCCGTAGCCTCCACGTTATAGCTAGGATCGCCATTTTTGAGAAAGGGTTTGATTAAATCCAAACTAGCTTGAATTTTAGTCTTGGCTAAATTAGAAATTACGGCTCTTCGCACTCTAGGATCGATATCGTTTAAACCTTTTGCTAAGGCGGTAAATGCTTGATCGAGCTTGATGTTTGCTAATGCTTCGGCTACTTCTAATCTTACTCCCCAAAATGGTTCTTCTAAGAGAGCTTTTTCTAGTGCTTTTACGGATTCTAAACTGCCTTTTTTAGCGATCGCCTCGGCGTATTGAATCTTGGCTAGAGGATCGGGATTAAATTCTAAACCTGCTTTTAATTCTGCTAATCCATATTCTAAAGTGACCTGCTTGAGATAATTATTACCGTGATCGAAGCTAACATAACTGGGTTTCTGGTCTAGCGGAAAGTATAGTGCCTGATCTTTCTCAAAGATTCTAACTGTAAAGGTTTTAAGCTCTGATTTACTCTCAAATCCAAAAGAGATGGGAATGCTTAAATCAAACAACTCATCTTGAGTTTGCGTTACGGTTACTTTTGCTAAATTATTATCACTGTCCCAGCTATATCCGATTTTATATTCGGGATGTCCGCCTCTAAATACATACTGATCGAATAGAGATAGATAATTTTTACCTGTAGTTTGCTCGATCGCCCGCAATAGATCGATAGTTTCCACGGTTTTATGGGCATTTTGTCGGACAAAAGTATGAATGGATTTCCAAAATAACTCTTCTCCCAATTCAGTTCGTAACATATGATAAACGCATCCTCCCTTTTCGTAGAGATGGCGATCGTAAAGTTCAATTGCTTCGCGATAAATATGGGTGACAATCGGGCGGCGATATCTTTCGGCATCTTCGGTAAGGTAATTACGGATTTCACCCAAACGATAATAGGCAGCTTCTGTGGCTCCATATTCATGCTCAGTCCATAACACTTCGGCATAGGTAGCGGCACCTTCTTTAATCCAAGCGTGCGACCAGTGCTTAATTACTACTAAGTCCCCAAACCATTGGTGTGCCAATTCGTGAGCGACAAGACTCTCGGTACCACGATTATCTAGGGCTGCGCGTTCGTCTAAAACACAGCGATCGGTAAGAAGAGTAGTGGAAGTATTTTCCATTCCACCAAAGATAAAATCGGCAACACAAACTTGGGCATATTTAGGAAAAGCATATTTATAGCCATATTTTTCGCTGAAAAAGGCAATCATACGCGGAGTCTTACCCATACTCAGGCGGGCTTCTTGTTCGGTGCGAGATTTATCGACATAATAATTAACTTCAATTCCTTCCCATTCATCTTTAATTTCAAGGAAATCTCCCACCGCAAGAGTCATGAGATAAGTCGGATGGATTTGTTCTTGATACCAGTGATAGATTCTTTCTTCTCCTTCTGCTTTCACATCTATTAATTTCCCATTAGAAATAGCCATTAAATCCGCAGGAATCTTTACGATAATTTCTGAAGTCGCTAACTGTCCGGGATAATCAAAACAGGGAAACCAAAACCTTGAGTCTTCATCTTCGCCCTGCGTCCAAACCTGAGTAGGCTTATATGGATAATGTTCCGTAGGTTGAATGAAGTAAATTCCGCGTTGGGGTTGAATGGCTTGGTAGGCGATCGCTAGATTAATCCTTTTATCAACTTCTGTTAATTCCGACAGATAAATTTTTAGAACTTCACCATCATATTCATATCTTTGCGGTTTTTCTAGGATGCAAACGGAATCAATTTGCAGATTTACAGCATCTAAGCACAATTCAGTTATACCGTTGCGGACTGGATTAAGAGTAATTTCACAAGTTCCCTGTAGTGATTGATTGGGAATATTAAGGTCGAGAGTTAACTTAATATGCTCGACTTGTCCGGGGCGATCGGGATTGTAGTGGGGTTTGGCACCCGGCATTTCAAAGGACTTATGCTTGCTTTTTTCCACATCCCAAATCGACATACTTTGTACCCAAATAATATTAAAGACTCAACAATTATAATCTCTATCCTTACGATCGCGCTTTAAGGTCAAAGTTTTCAGGTTGAGGCTCGATCTCTGGTGCTTTAAGGTCAATGTTTTCAGGTTTAAGTTTAATATCTCTTCTAATCTCTAAATAGCGATGTAGAGCTTCAGTGATAATGCCATGTAAAAATAGGTCGCGAGCGGCATGAAAAGGACTATTGGGGGCGAGAGGTTGGCGGTTGGCAATGACATGATTCCAGTTGTAATCTTGGGCGATCGCACTAATGTAACAGCCGAAATTTTCATCAAATTGTAAAGAAAGTACAGCCCTTGCAAATTCATCACTGGTCAGACACAAGGAATAAAATACCTTAAACAATTCGATCGCCGATTCTAAATCTAAAATCTGGTGCCAACTGCGTTTAGATAAATCCACATCTACTCGAACGGCTTGAATGCTCTCATAGTTAAGCCCTTTAGCATGAACCTCTTCCAGCCAGTTAGGATTCCTTAATTGCGCTTCATTATAATCAAGGACGAAGTTATAGAGAATCAGGTCGTGTTCTAAAAAAGCATTGTCTGCCAAATCGTCAACGGTTTTGGGATAAAGTTGGGATTTTTGAATATGAGGATCGGCACCATTATCAATCAAAAAATTGACGATATTAGAACCAATACAGATATGGCGGATAATCAGATAACAGGCTTCGGGTGAGGCAAAATGCTTGAGAAATATAGCGGCTCCACGGTGCATAAGTTGATACGCCCTAAACTGAAACGGCAGAATGCGCTTTAGGGTCATAATTACAGCCAGCAAGATATTGGCAATTACCTTAATCGGAATCAGCAGATAACTCCGACTCCAACTCTGTAAGTCTTTAATCATGTACGCCTTCGCAGTCATATCTACGGGAATTGCCCGATCGAGGTAAAGAGCTTCCCATGCACTTGGGTTTGTGCGATCGCGAGGTGGATAAATCATATTTCCTCCAGTTGTAATAGATATAATCGAGCTGTAACTTTTGCGGTTTTAACTATGCGTTGGGCGATCGCTTCCGTCATCCATTCTGCCTTAATTAACGCCTCTAATTTAGCCAAATGAGATTCATCATTAGCACTGTGGTAGCTGAGAAAAGATACTTGCTCGTTAATGAGATTTAAAGTTCTTTTAATCTGTTCTGCCCAGCTTCCTGCTAGTTTATTTCCTATCCCTTCTATAATGAACATACTGCCGATCAAGTCCACAGGATCGGGCTGGGATGCTTGATGGAAGATAAATGCGGATAGAGCTTCACTGCCAATATTCTTAGGAGACTCGGTAATCTCTTTTAACTCTCCACCTACTGAGACATAATTTCGTTCTAGCATTTGATAATCTCGATGTTCATCTTGAGCGTGTCCGATAAAAGTGGAACGTAACCGAAAATCTATCATATTAGATGCCGCACGGGCAATCCATCTCGCTCCCTCTACAACTTGAGGACGAAGATTCTTTAGCAATGCCTTGTAATCAGTTAAGGTAAATTCACTTCGATGGAGTTTTCTAACTATGGGCACAGATCGCACTCTGCGTTCAAAGTCTAACCAAATAATTGCTAAATCCTGTAGAAGTTTTTCTGATATTGTATTAGAGCTTAAAGATTCTAAAGGTTGTTCTGAAAGTTGGAGAGATAATAGTTGATTGCAAGCGATCGGATTAGATTGAAATTTCGGTTCGGTTCCTACATCCGTTCCTACAACTGTTAGCATCATATAGGCTGTGGTAAAACGTCCACTCTCAGGAATAAAGCAGAAGATCTTTTGTCCTAGTTCTAATTTGCCCGAATTAAAAAGCTCTTCTAACATCAGATAAATCGAAGCGCAGCCCGTATTACCCTTAGTATAGAGATTCGTAAACCATTTATGTTCGGGAATCATGCAATTTGCTTGCTCTAATAATTCCACAATTTGACTGCGAAAAAAGTGAGATGAGTAGTGACATAACAGCCAATCTAGATCTTGTGGATTTACTTTTCCTGCGGCAATTAGTTTTAACCAGCCTTCTACTCCCAACTTGATTACGTTATCTAAAAGCCGAATATTTTGCCTTAGATTAAGCCCACCCGCGATCGCCGCCTCCTGATAAGAATCATAATTCATCCAAGTTTTATTCATAGTCTCATTTTCCGCTCCAGCATACATACACACGGGATAAGCATTGGCATGAGAAATCAATTCAATCCATTCAATCTTAAGACTGATTCCTTTAGCATTAGGACGATCTTGAACCAGCATCGCCCCCGCACCGTCAGATAGCATCCATCGTAAAAATTCCGTATCAAAAGGGATAGATTTACCGTCTTTAATTTTTGTTTCGGCTTCAAATCTCTTAGCTTTAAATAAGCGGGAAGGCATTTCCGAAGCCACGGCGATCGCATTCTGTTTATAACCTAATTCCACTTGGCTAGAGGCATACTTAAGAGCCGAAATACCAGCACAGCATACACCTTGGGTCGAAATAATTTCTAAAGGTGGAAATTCTGATAGTTCTCCATGCACCATACTCGCAAAGCTCGGAACGATCGTATCCGCCCAAGTCGTAGCACAGGCAAGTAAATCGATTGCATCAGGTTCTAAATCTACATTTTGGATTGTATTCCTGACCGCACGAGCCGCCATTTCACTATTCAGATAGGTGCTTTTTTGGTCTCGATCTAGCGCATAATATCTCGTTTGTATCCCATTACTTTTAAGAATACGATTTTTGACCTTAGAAGGTTTTCCGCTTATCATGCCTAAATAGTCTTCCATTTGCGAATTAGCGATCGCCGCTCCGGGGAGAAACTGCCCAATACTGTTGATGTAAGCTGCCATATATTTTCATGCGAAAGTTATCTCCTAAGATTAAAAGATCTAGTCTCAAGTGATAGGTCTTAGTGTGCCACTTTCAAAATCGGTTAAAGTTACGATCGAGCTTCAATTTTTACGGTTTCAATTTTTAGAGGATATTCGGAGTCGATCTCAAATGGATTGGCGATCGCTCAAAAGTAACAAATAAGACAATAAAGGTAAATAACTATGGCTCAACAACTTAAAAGATGGGAATCTCCCCGCAGTGAAGGTAGAAATACTAAGGGTAAAGGTGGCTCGGCTCGCACACGACAACTAAAGAAAAAATTCCAAACCCTACGCCAAAAGTTGAAGGAAGGAAATAGCTCTTAATGTCTGTTAGGACTGAATATCAATCTCTTAACTCACCTTACGCGGAAGAATTTAAGACCCTCACCCTAGCCCTCTCCCAAAACGGGAGAGGGAACAAGAAAAACCTGTATTACTCCCCTTCTCTCTACTTGGGAGAAGGGGATGAGGGACAGTTGACTTCTGCGTAACATCAGTATTAATTAGAATATCAATCTCTTAATTAATAGATGTGTTGAACGGTAGGCACTGAAACTGGGCTTAAATCTCCGACTTGGTTATAAGTAGTTTCACCAAAAATAGCTGACTCAAATTTGTAATGCTTGAACTCTAAAATATTACCTGAAAGATCGGCTAAGAAAAAAGTGCGATGCTCTAGGGGTGTATCTACAAATCTAATTTTAGGCTGCTGGTGAAATTTTAGTCTTTTATCATGGATTCTTTCCAATAATGTCAGCCAATTGCTTTCTGATTGAAATACTAAGCCAAAATGACGCGGATAAATTCCTGCTTGCGGGCTTGGTATTTCGGGAATGACGTGAGCAACTAATTGGTGTCCGTACAAACTAAGGATCAGAGAATTAGACGATTCTCTACCTGCCAAACAACCCAAACCATCTACATAAAAAGCTTTAGTGCTAGCAATATCAATTACAGGGAAGGCAAGATGAAATAGAACTTTACTCATAATTGGCTTAAACTTGAATTAATAGATTTGACTTAAAATAAAGAATTAAATTAAAGCTGAGGTTCGAGGATAAGTTTGGCACGTTTCAACCGATCGGGTACGGGGATCGGATAATCACCAGTAAAGCAAGCAGAACAAAAATTATTAGTATCGACATTGGTTTCTCTAAGCATACTAGCGTGACTTAAATATGCCAAGGAATCTACGTTTATTATTTTAGCGATCGCTTCCACAGATTTAGTTGCGGCAATTAAATGATCTTGGGAGTCTGTATCAATGCCATAAAAGCAAGGATGGGTTACAGGCGGAGATGAAATTCGCATATGGATTTCGGTTGCCCCAGCCTCTCGCAGTGCCTGTACTAATTTACGACTGGTCGTACCACGGACGATCGAATCATCGATCACAATTACCCGTTTTCCTGCTAACACATCTTTAAGTGGATTTAGCTTCATTCTAATTCCCGATTCACGCATGGCTTGAGTGGGCTGGATAAAAGTGCGTCCGACATAGCGATTTTTAATTAACCCTTCTACATACGGAATGCCAGAGGCTTGTGAGTAACCGATCGCCGCAGGAATACCCGAATCAGGAACGCCGATGACAATATCTGCCTCAGCAGGGGACTCTAGTGCCAAGCTTTTACCTAGTCTCATGCGATAGCTGTATAAACTTTCTCCATTCATCACACTATCAGGACGCGCAAAGTAAATCATCTCAAAGACGCAGAGTTTGGGCAGTGCCTCAATGAGCCATTGATAAGAAGTTAAACCCGAATTGTCAATCCAAACTAATTCACCCGCATTCACATCTCGAATATACTTTGCCCCGATGATATCTAAGCCGCAGGTTTCAGAAGCTAATACATAACTACCGTCTTCGGTTTGTCCGATCACTAAAGGGCGAATACCATAGCCATCTCTGGCACCAACAATACCCTCGGCAGTGCCAATTACCAAACTAAATGCGCCTTGACATCGCCCCAAAGCTTCTTTAATTCCTTCTATCCAGTTTTTACCATTATTTATAGACTCAGCGATCGCGAAAGCAATACCTTCAGAGTCAGAACTAGAGCTTAACTCAAATCCTTTTGCTATTAGTTCGCTGCGGAGTGATTCGGCATTTACTAGATTACCATTATGGGCTAAAGCCAAATTTCCCAACCGTGTAGACACCACTACAGGCTGAGCGTTAGCAATTTTACTAGAACCAGTGGTCGAATAACGGTTATGCCCGATCGCTATAGATCCGGGAAGGCTATTTAGATTTTGTTCGTTAAATACTTGCGATACCAATCCCATATCTTTATGGGTGTAACAACTGCCATCAACGTCAAAACTGGTAATTCCCGCCGACTCTTGTCCGCGATGTTGGAGCGCATATAGTCCAAAATAAGTGAGTTTGGCAGCGTTAGTTGTAGTTAAATCGCATTGGAGCAAAAATACCCCAAAAACCCCACAGGCTTCTTCAGGAACATCGGGGCGATCGTCAAAAGAGCGATCATTGTAGCTAAGGCAAGATTCAGGCATTGAGCTTTAGAGACATTTAAGGTATCTATATTATCTCATTCTGACTGAGATCGCGAACTCAAATCCAAAATTAGCGATCGAAGGTTTTAAATGAGGATGCGACTTAAATCCTAAATTATATTCTTAAATCAAGGAGACTAAAGGCGGTAACAATAAAACCGATGCTACACCCAAAGCAATCGTCGCTGAAACTAAAACAGCCGCCGCCGCACAATCTTTGGCAATCTTAGCTAGGGGATCGTATTTTTGTCCGACGGTTAAATCCACCACTGACTCTAAAGCCGTATTAATTAATTCCATTGCCAAGACAGCACCACTGGTCAGACTAATTATCGCCAGATCGACCGCAGGTAATTCTAAGTAAAGGCTCAAACCCAAAGCAATACTGCCAATGAGGGCGTGAATACGGAAATTTCTTTGAGTTCTAAAGGCATAGGAAAACCCCTGCCATGCAAAGTTAAAACTCGCCCACAGGTTAGCTGCAACTTGTAAAGACTGCTTGCGCTCTGCCTGCTCTTGAGTAGATCTGATCTCAACATTCATATCTCTCATATCTATAGGATTACGCCGATGGAGTTCAGAGTTCATATTATTCTCAGATGAGGCTTCAGAAAACACTTTAGGTGACATACAGGCTATCTTACTAATTCTTGGGTTTTTCTTTAGGTTTTGATACTGAAACTTTTATCAAAGGTTTTATCTAAATAAAGTGCTTGAATTAACAATTCTTGCTCTGCTAACATTTCTTCTAAACATCGATCGCTAGGATGATCCCAGCCTAAAAGATGTAGTAATCCGTGGGCTGCCAACCAAACTAATTCATAATTGATAGAATGACCTTGCTCTAGTGCTTGATTCATGGCAGTAGGCACAGAGATCGCAATATCGCCTAAATATACAGGTTCGGAATACCGATCTTCAGGATCGAGTTCTTCAGGATCGAGTTCTTCAGGAT